>CAIJTV010001319.1:0-11620 GCA_903823635.1 uncultured Planctomycetaceae bacterium | reverse complement strand
CTGGCCAGACATCAGCCAGCAACTGCGCCTTTTGCTGGAGCGTTTTCAACGCAACTGCCAGCGTTCGCCGAACACATCCGACCAAACGGTCTCTTCCTGAAAGCCGCCATCTTTCTGATGCCTAATTTTCTGCACCGCGATATCACCCAGTCGCGGAAATAGCCACGCATTGGACGATCGGAAGTCCTTGTCGTGAAAAGTATGCCCCGAATTTAAAACGACATACTTCGATCGATTCAGGGGGTTCGGAAAAATCAGGCTCAGCCCATGACCTTTGGCGGACCATTCCTGATCACCGACTTTGAACGTCTCCTCTGTCCACTCGATCGGAAGTTGCTCCAGCACACGCTTTAAGATCGCGTTTGATCCCGGATCTCCAAACAATACGAGATGATTCTTTGCGATCATGTCCTCCGTCACAGCCGTGTCGTCGACGACGCGAACATCTCCGCGCATCCACTGCGAGAATTCACGTTCAAACCGGGACAGTGTCCACTTCGACCAATCTTCAGCCGTCTCATTCCAGGGCGTTGAAGTGCCTCGGACACAAACGAACGAGCTCATAAACGCATCGTCAATCGGCCCCTGCAGATTTGGTCGTTTGCGGAGTTCCTGATTGTCCGAGAACGATCGCGAATCGTCGTAGCTGAGCACTTCCCACCCGGAACTTCCTTTGACGTAATACACGTCGGGCAGCAAACCATCAGCCGCCTGACGACATTCCAGCGTCGTCCCGTCAATGATCGCGTCTGTGCCAACGTCCCGAACGATTCGCAGCGCCATGACATTGCTGGTTGTGACTTCGACATCTCCCGATTCATTAAACTTCGCTTCGACTACGCTGGGCTCATAAACCCGTTCGACTTCTTCAATAGCCAGCCAGTCACATTGATTGTACTTCAGGGTATGAGTCGTAAACCGAATCTCTTTCCGCTGGCCAAAACGAGGACGTCCTTTCACTGACTGTTCGAGATGGTATGCCAGAAATTGTTTCTGGCTCTCCGGGTCGAACGCATGCCCCATCTTGGGACCAACGATCACCTTGATTGGAACGTCCAGCACTTCCGCAGCCTCCGCCATCGAAGTACTTGCCAGCAACTGCGGATCATTCTCACCGCCGTACGTGCAGACTGGCACATTGAAGGCATTCATGGCGTAGTTAACGCTGTCATAAATCGCCAGAGTGGCATGCTGAGGATCCGGCAGCCGCTGTTCTGGATTCTCCGGATCCTGTTTCTGGTATCGATAAAAGTCGACGAATCCAGCTCCTGGACCGACCGACGACCAGATCGACGGATGATGCATTCCCAGATGCCACGCGCCAGCACCTCCCATGGAGAAACCGTGAAGAGTGATACGATCCTCGTCGATTCGAAAACGTCGCTTCACATCATCCATCGCCTCAAACACGTCCGTCTCACCGGCAAATCGATACGCGTTGTTGCCTCGACCATAGACGTCCAGCTGAATCCAGTTCTGCTCGGGCTGACCGGCTTCTACCTTCAGCGGCTTGCCATCCATACGATGAATGAAGTTGACCTCGTTCATCTGATCGGCACGGCCATGCAAGACGACATGAAACGGCCAGCGACGGCCCTCGTTGGGATTCACACCAGCCGGAAGTGTCAACGCGTAAGGCTGCACGGAACCGTCAACCTTGCTGACATAGCCACGGATCGTGATACCCGTTTTTAGCACCCAATCCGGCTGACCGCTGGCCAACTGTTCCGCTCGAGTCTTTCCTTTGGCCAGAACGTCTTTGAGCTGATCGAGATAGTCGGCCTTCGGAAATTCCTGATACCGCAGCATCCATGTCGCGGCTTTTTCAAATACGGCGACATCAGCCAGCAATGCGGCGCCGTCACGAGTCCCCAGATCCGGTTTGCTCTTCAAATCCTCGAGGCTCTTCTTGAGTTCATCTCGCGTTGCCGCCAGAGACTGCAAGACCTCGGCCGACGGTGGATCGGGCGGCGCCGGCTGATCCTTCTTGCCTTTGTTCTGATTCTGTGCCACTGCCGGTTCGGAGCTGAACAGCATTGCCGAAAGTAGAATGGCCAGACCAAACCCGGAGGATGCGCGCAGCAGAAACATTGACGATCCACATTCAGAAAGAGCGTAGAGGTGGGATTTTTACCGAGCCATCGACTTCTCAGCGGTTTTAAACCGCGCGTTCGGCCGACTCAAATCCACAAGTCTTATGCGCTCCATCACAGAACGGTCGCTTCGCGGATGCTCCGCAGCGGCACAGAGCAAACGTTTCTTTGCCATTGAGATTGAACGTATTGCCGGCGGCATCGGTGATGATCATCGTTCCGGTGACAAGAAACGGGCCATTATCCTTCACGAGCACTTTTACGTCTGACATTTTGCAACTCCTGTTGAAAGGTTACGGCAGGACGATGCCGTAAACCCTGGTGATTCCAAACAGGCTGCAAGCTAACCAGTCCCTCGTCACGCCGCAATTGTCAGAGCAGACGGCTGCCAACAGACAGGCCCGGCACTGCAGATCCAGCGTTTTTCCTAGTTCGCAAAAAACAGATAATTGCGAAGGCTGCTGGCGAGGGAGTTGTGCGCGACATAATTCGGCCACGAATGATCATGGCCGATGATTGAAGACACATCCCAGTCGCGAACTCGAGAACCGTACGCTCCCAACTCTCGCCGATCCTTGGATGTGAATCCGGCGGCACCAAGGGCGCGGCTCGATCCGATTCTGCGCAGAGGATAAATCTGCAGCGCGGGATCTTTGGCGTTGCGAAGGTTGATCAGACACTCCACACAGCATAACGCTCGACCAAAACGCTCTTCAGGATTCAGCCAGTCATGATCAATCGCGGAGGCTGTACAGACAACTCGGATTCGACGTCCTGCACATCCAGGAGTGCAGTGCCGGTGGCCCTCAACAACTCCTCCACCAAGCAAGTGCAGGCCCGAAGAGATCACTCGCGTTCCATGGCTATGGCCGACAAGACAAACAGGACATTCCGGGGGAAGACTTTGGATCAGGCTGGCCAGATAGAACCCGTTTCGACTGGCACGAGACCCCAGGATAGCGACATCAATGCTGGCAAAGGGTGACAGAGCACGATCACTTGGCCAGGAAAAATAAATCATCTGAAACGGACGTCCGCAGGCTCCCGTTTTCAGCCAGTTCCAGGTGTTGTGTGAATCCGGCAGCACAGATGGCGAATCCATAAAGCTGCCATGCACAACGATACAAATCGGAACGCCGGGAATCAGTGAGCTCGTGAGTTGTTCCATGCTGGAAGAATGGCCATCAGTGCATTCGTCGACTCGCTGAACCTGAGGACAGAAACGCAGCTGGTCGTCTTCAAACTCCTGAGGCGAATTCCAGGAACTCACGATCCAGTAACCGGGTGTCTGAGGAGCATAGGGTTCGACGCCACCCTCGATAGGCTGAGTTTCTGCAGGTTCTGCTAGCATCGATTCGGCGGCGGGCACTGGCGGAACAGGAGGAGCTTCGGCTTCGGGAGTTTCGATTGTTTCCTCGGAAAGGAACGCATCGAACGCCACAGCTGCTGAATGAGATCCTTCGGAGTCCGGAGTGTGCTCAACGGGGATCGATAATTGCGGCGGAACTTCCGGAAAGTCTGACTGCAGGTCTTCTCCGGACACCGCGCTGACCGGAAGCATCGCAACTGTGATCAGCACTATGGCAATGAAAGCAACGGCACGCAGAACTGCGCGTAGGCAGGTCGTCGGGATACGACAGGTTACGAAAGATTGTGAGCCCATCTGATCTACCCGAAGAACAGGTGTGTTCAGCTCTTCCGTGAAAACCAGTCGACTCTATATCGCCCCGAGAACCGTTCCATGTTATCGGAAATTGATGGCACCCCATGTGCGCAGCGCAACGACGGGGTTCCTCTCTGTGTTTCGGAATCATGCAGGTTCGCCTGTGACGGTTTCCCGAGACTTCTCTGATCCGCATCGCGTTGAGCGATTGCGGATCGATAAAGCCGGACTAATCGTGTCTGACGAACTGATTGCCTGGCAGTCGTCGTATCAGGCGACGCATTTCAAGGACCGTAAGCGTCGCCAGAACTCGCGAAGTCTCGATGGCTGCTTCGCGGAGAAGATCGTCGATGTAAATCGGTTGCGTGCTGATCAGATTGAGAACCTGTGACTCCAAAGGATTCAGGACCAGTTCTCGTGGGGAATGAATGGTCACCGCACTATTCGGTGATGTTGGCATGGGCAAAGGTCCCAATGCGCTGAGAACATCGTCGACGCCTCGTACAAGAGTGACGCCGTCACGGATCAGGTCATGGCAACCTTCACTGGCGATGCTGTCGACCTGTCCGGGCAGAGCAAAGACTTCTCTGCCCTGCTCCATGGCATGCCGAGCCGTGTAGAGGGCTCCGGAATTCCGAGTCGCTTCGATCACGATTACGCCCAGACACAGCCCGCTGATAATTCGATTTCGCTGTGGAAACAAACCGGGAAGTGGCCGTTGGTCAATCGGCATCTCACTCAGCAGTGCGCCTTGTTGGGCGATTTCTTCAGCGAGTTCCTTATGTTCCGGGGGATAGATGTCACGAAATCCGCTGGCCAGCACAGCCAGAGTCCGACCACCGGCCTGCAAAGCAGCTCGATGAGCGGCTGCGTCGATTCCTCGCGCCAGACCGCTGACGATCGTGAAGCCGGCTCGAGACAACCCGGCGGAAAGTCGCTCGGCGTGGCGACGCCCATAGGCCGTGCAACGACGCGAACCAACGATGGCGATGGCCAGCTCATCCTGCGGCAATAACACGCCTTTTCGATAAAGAATGGACGGCGCATCGCAGATCTCGGGCAGTCGTCGAGGATACTCGGCGTGTGTTTGCGGAAGTACATCGATCGACAGTTGCTGGCACTGTTGCAGGATCTGTCGGGCCTGATCCATCAACGTCGGATCGATTAGTGAATTTGCGGTCTTCGCACCAATCCCGCGTACTCGCAGCAATGCCTCCAATGGCTGAGCCAACACCTGCCGGGCCGATCCAAACTCCGCAAGAAGCGCCGACTGAAGCTTAGGACCGATGCCATCCGCCAACGTCAAAGCTACTGTAGAAACGAGATCTTCGGCGAATTCTGGTGACGGATCTGGTCGCGACATTTCTCGTCCGGCTTTCCTTCGTGGGGGCGTCAGGGTGCTTTACGTTGACGTACGATGGCCCCGTCCTGAATCAGGCCGACAAGTTTTGGAAGAGGTTGTGTATGCAGCCGAACAGCGTTCCATTGCTGGTCGGCAGCGACCTCGAAAATCGCCAGAGTTGCCGGAGGCACAAACAGACTTTCTTCCGCCCAATGGCACATCAGGCCACCGATTCCCGGATTATGTCCAACAACCAGAACGCTGGCTTCGTCGTCTTCGCACTCCTGCCCGATCGCTAAGGCAAACGTATCAGCGGTGGCGTTATAAAGATTGTCCCGAGGAATCAGCGGGGCCGACGAACCCACGCTGGCCGCCATAATCTCAGCCGTTTCTTTTGTTCTGGCAGAAGAAGAAGCGATGATTCTGTCAAACGTTACCCCCAAAGCCTGCAGATGAGCCGCAGCTTTGTGAGTCATCACGCGACCATCCCCAGTCAGACAGCGATCAAAATCTCGCATTCCTATCCGGGCATCTTCCGCGCGGGCGTGTCGCATCAGGATGACTGTTTTTGACATTTGTTAATGGCCTATCGTCGTTTGGGGGAACTTCGTCTGTTCGATTCTTTCAGGCCCTGGGCAAGCGAACGAAACTGAACATCGCTTGTTTGAGGTCTAGTTTCTCATCGCAACGTCTGACAGCGGCAATTGCTCTGCCTTACCAACCTTCTGCGAATCGAAATTGAATTCCCTCTGGAGGAAATTGTAAACTCCTGCAGGGTTGTCCTGTAGTCTCACCCTGGAATTCCTCCTGAATCGCCCGGGAAGTGCTGAACCTGAATCAGGCAAGACTGACAAACGCCAGGGGAGGATGAAGTGTAAAATGACTGATTCCTCAGAACAGGTGCTGAACCGACTGATGCAGGAATGGAATGCCGATTTGGCGTGGGAAATGCCAATTGACCATCGCGAAACGATGGGGATCGACCCTACCGCACTTAGCAATCTGTCAGAGGTGAAACGGACAGGAACGCCTTTTTTGTATCGGGGTTTGCCCGGTAACGACAGAGAACATTCCCGCCGTTGGCTGGGAGACCGGCTATTCTGCTTTTTGAGCGGACCGCCGCAAAAGCGTCGAATCGCCCCGATTTCTTCCAGACTCAAGCAGCGACTGGATCTGGAACCCTGGTGGTTTGATCTTTTGAGGACTCTGATCCTTCGTTGTGACGCAGAGGAGGAATCGATCGTTGTTGTGGAGTCGACGGCACCCTTTTTCGCAGCGTCACGTGCAACTCGTTTATTGGGCCGTAAGTTGCTGCGTTTTGAACTGCCGGCCACTCAACTCTGTCGGTGCGAAGACGACATTCGATCATGGTTGTCGTACTGTCTGGATTTGGTGAGAGCTTCTGGTAATCGTCCGCCGGACGAGACTGTCGATCGCGTAATCGTCTCACCGGAACTCAGCGCCGACCTGACGGGGATTGATGATCGCGAAACGGAATTCTCTGCGCTGCCGTTGGGTGACCGTCTCCTGTTTGCTGCTGCCGATCGTATTCAGGTCTTGTCGTGTCGCGCGAAAGGAACCATCGCGGAGTTACTGCACCTTCATCTGCTCGATCGCGAACGTGCGCAGACCCCTGTGCTGCTGGCGTGTGACGAACTTGGAATGTTCCCTGAACTTGCCACCGAACTTCCTGGTGGCTGGGTTCCGTGGATTCTGCAACCGGCGATGCTTCCGGAGGAGTCGAATGATACTGCGGAGGGTTCTTCAGAGCCCCGAACATCCGTTTCGAACCGTCAGAGTCCGGTAAGCACGACACCCGACAAAGATCCGGCACTCGTTCACAATCCTTTACAGAACCCAAATGATTGGCTTCTTCATTGGACTCGCGCGGCCGCTGGCCCCTGGCCGGGGGAGACGTCCGATGACTTTCTTGATGCGTTAATTCTGCGAACGGAGACGGCCGATCATTCGGCCGTCACGACACTGCTGAGGATTCTCTCGGAGGGCATCTTGCGAGCATCCACGGAGGGAATAAGGGGCTCGTTTCCTGTCGTGGCGTTTACCGGCGTTCCTCTTCACGAGTTTCGAAAACGTCGTATCTTCCGTAAGCACAGGCATCGTTTTGATTTCGAACCATGGGGCATCGCGATCCGAAAAAACAGTCTGATTAATCTTGGTGTCAGACCTGTGATTTACGGGGACGATAAAGTCTGGAGTTCTTTGGACAACGATAAGCGGCCATTTTTTCAGAAGGCCACTTCAGGTGGGGCCACAAACAATTCCGAAGAACTCGAATGGCGAGCGATTGGCGATGTTCACTTTCCGCAGTTTTCAGCATCCGAAGTCTGTGTGTTTGTGGAATCCTCAGACGCGGCGCGGATCGTGTCTTTCCACAGTCCGTGGAAGGTGATCGTGGTCCCGGAATGAACCTTATCGAGCACTGCGGCTGGGCGGTGAATGCCGAATACAACCGCCTCGCAGAAATTGACAGGTGTTCCAGGGATTCTCCTGTTTTCAGCTGCCGGCTGAACCTTCCGAGTGATTGGTTGCATTCTGGCAACATCGCAATTGCGTCGAAACCAGAATGGGATATTGAGTCGAGATGAAAGTGTGTCAGGATTGCGTGCATCTCCTTTCACCTCCCCCAACGCCTAACGGATCGCCGAGCCTGGCAAAATGACCACCGACTCAAGACCTCCGCAAGACTGCGAAATCACCTACACCGCGATGAGAGCAGCCTTCGTCAGCACGCTCGACAGTTTGCTGAGATATGCTCTGGACCCTGACACGGCCTCGGAGAATTCGTCTGGCTTTATGTCGTGCTTCCCTATGCTGAATGGCATGGCCCCTCAAATCCAGATGGAATGCCTGCTGAGAACCTGGCAGAGGCTGGCGGCTTCCACGGATGCCCCGGTCTTGTTGGACGAACTCGTCGTTTACGCGGCCCTTGAATCTCTGGCCGGCGTAACCTCCGAAAAGCAGAGCGCCTCACTCCGAGTTGTCCTGAACGGACCACGGGTTATCTCCGCTGAGCCTGAACACTGGCTGCATTCAAAAACTCGCTGTATGCAGATCGCCGGGCCGACTCCGCGACAAACCGTGTTTTTGCGAGAGCTGCAGCAGATTGAAGATCCCTGCCCCTGGCTGGAATCTGAAATGGGTTCCAACTGGTGTGAGAATCGAGAAGAATTGCTGGACCTGGTGGGTTGTTGGGTCGCTCAAAAGGACCTGATTTTGGGCTCAGAAGGCCTCCTGACCAAGGATGAACAGGATATCCTTCGGGCGTTTTTTGAGGAACATCCCGGCCTGGCAAGGTAAGAACGCTGCTCTGACGACTATCATGTGCCGCGCTGGCCGCGGCTTTTTGACTTGAGTTCAGGCTCTGACGAGGGGTTTCTGGTTCAGCAATCGGATCGAAAAAAGGGATGAACAAGAGGAATCGCACTCATGGCGAAGAAACAAGCCGTCAAAAAGGCTGCTCGTCCGGCCAAAAATGTTGCCAGGACTTCGTCGGCGTCCAAAGTGGTTAAGAAGGTTATCAAGAAAAAGCCGGCTGCTAAGCCTGTCACAAAGTCGTCAGTCGCTCGTAAACCTGCCGCCCCAAAGCCTGTGGTGGTAAAAGCCGCTCCTCCAAAGGTCGTGGCACCAAAACCAGTTATCGCAGAAGTTGAAAGCCCGGCGCGGAAAAAAGGTGTTCGCAAGGCCACCATTACGACAGGAATACGCGATGCTAAGCCTGTTCGCAAGCTTGGCCGTTCACGTATTCCGATCGACGCTCCGCTGGATGTCGTTTTCCAGAACGATATGCAGGCCAAAGAAGCCTTCATGTTTCTGGGCATTCATTCGATTCGCGATCTCGAACAGTTCAATCCCGACGAACTGGTTCTGCGTCTGACAGGTCCCGCGAAGCTGACGGTTGGCCGCATCCGCAAGATTCTGGCGATGAATAATCGCTGCCTGACTGGCGACGAAGAGTTCGCACTGGAGTTTCAGGAACTTCTCAGCCGACCTCGCGAATAGGCCGAGCAGGTTTGGAAACAGTTCGGATAGTTTGGGAGCTCGGCTTTTTCAAAAAGCCGGGCTTCTTGCTTTTGACTGCTCCGCTACGCACGCCCGCGGGATTTGCTAAACTCGCCTCCGCTTGTGCCGTTTGAAAAGACATTCTGTCTCCAATATGAGTTCTTGCCGCCAATGACCGCTTCGTTTCCTCCTGTCGAAGATCAGCTCCGAATTATTACTCGTGGCATCGAAAAAATCGTGCCGCAGGAAGAGCTGCGCAAGAAGCTCCAGCACAGCAAAGATACGGGAGTGCCCCTGCGAATTAAGTACGGCATCGACCCGACCGGTATCGATGTCCATCTGGGGCACACGGTACCGCTGCGAAAGATGAGACAGTTTCAGGATCTCGGACATCAGGCCGTGATCATTATCGGAAACTACACCGCGCTGGTTGGTGACCCCAGCGGCCGAGATGAAGCTCGCAGCAAACGACTGACCGAGGCAGAAGTCGAAATCAACGCGAAGACCTACCTTGAACAGGTCGGTAAAGTCGTGGACATGTCTCGAGCCGAGGTCCATCGCAATGGTGACTGGTTCGGAAAAATGTCGTTCGCTCATGTGCTCTCGCTCTGCGGCCGAGTCACAGTCGCTCAGTTGTTGACTCGCGATGATTTCGCGAAGCGATATCAGGACGAGAAGCCCATTTTTCTCCACGAGTGCCTCTACCCGGTCATGCAGGCCTGGGACAGTGTCGAGATCAAATCGGACGTCGAACTGGGCGGCACCGAGCAACTTTACAGCTTTATGCTGGCCCGTGACCTGCAGGCTCAGGAGAACCTGAATCAGCAGATCGCCGTGATGTCACCGATCCTGGTGGGTCTGGACGGTATTCGCCGCATGGGCAAGAGCCTCGGCAACTATATCGGGATCAGTGAATCGCCTTACGACATGATGAAGAAGTTTATGCAGCTTCCTGACGGTGTCATGAAGATGTATTTCGAGCTTCTGACAGAGGTCCCGCTGGATGACGTGGACCGATTGCTGGCCGGCCATTTGAAAGAAGCCAAAGTCGCACTCGCCAAGCTGGTGATTGGACAGTATCACTCGGCCGCAGACGCTGATGCCGCTGCCGCTCGATGGCAGGCGGAAATTGGCGGCGAGGCATTGCCGACGGATATTCCGGACGTCGTTCTGGCCGCATCGAATCTGACCGACGGCACCATAACCGCCGTCAAGCTTCTCACTTCTTTGAATCTGTGCCCCAGCAGCGGGGAAGCTCGTCGCCTGATTCAGGGTGGCGGAGCGAAGCTGGGTGAAGAGAAAACGACGATCGAATCCCACGATAAGCAGATTGCTGTCACCGATGGGCTTTTGGTTTGGGCCGGGAAGAAGAAATACTGCCGCGTGAAACTCGGATGACCGCCCCGGTCGTTTTGAAGTTGGGCGGCAGTCTACTGACGATTCCCGACCTTTTTACGCGGCTGGATGCCGTTATTCAACGATTGCATCCGGCCTCTGTGCTGATCGTTCCCGGGGGCGGATTTGCTGCTGACGTCATCAGAGATCTGGATGATCGATTTCTACTCACTCCCGAAAAAGCTCACCGCGACGCTATTGCCGCGATGTCGCACAACGCCGCCCTGCTCTGCCGCCTGAACCGAACACTGAAACTCGTGCAGAACCATGATGAAGCCAACCGTATCTGGTGCGAGGGGCACACGGCCGTTCTTGATGCCACTGCGTTCCTGTTCGAGCAGAACGACATGTTCAGCGGAGAGACTCTGCCTGCGTCCTGGGACATCACCAGCGATTCGATCGCTGCCTGGATCGCCCGAAACTGGCAGGCCGACCGACTGATTCTGGCGAAATCCTGCGACGCACCAGAGACAAATCTGTCTGCTCTGCGTCAGTTGGCGATGATCGACCACGCTTTTGAGAAGACCGTGGGAAACCTTCGTACCGAGTGGCTGAATCTGCGATCGCCATCAGTCTGCTTTGTGTCGATCGCGAGATAATCGTCCATGTTTCATGGTCACTCTCCTTTTTCTGACTAACAAATCAAACTATGCGATGACGGTTTCGAGAAGAATGCTCTCGGCGAAATCGATAGACTGAGTAAACCGTTGCACATGAATCTGTCTAGTGTCTGGTCGATACTCTATTTTGGCGCAGTAGGGGCTTTCTCGCCCGTCAAAACCCTGTCGGACAAGAATGTCCAACCTACCTATTTGGGTTTGACAACGCACAAGGGTCACCCGACCACCGAGCAAGGTAACCAAGACTCGTGACAACTTCCCGATACCACAAGCAGATGCTGTTCGCCGGAATCGGCAAAGAGGGACAGCAGAAACTCTCCGACAGTCGAATCCTGTTGGTGGGCTGCGGAGCACTGGGCTGCGTTCTGGCCGACGCGATGGTCCGAGCTGGCGTGGGGCATGTTCGTATTGTCGATCGAGACTTCGTCGAACTCAGTAATCTGCAACGTCAGGTTCTGTTCGATGAACAGGATGGGGCCGATCACCT
>CAIJTV010001318.1:0-2613 GCA_903823635.1 uncultured Planctomycetaceae bacterium | reverse complement strand
TCCGGTCAGCAGGCCCGCGATAAACACACCGATGTTCGAGCCGCCTCGAAAGAACTGGCTGAACACTGTCGTGGTCACGCAAGGCAGACTGGAACGCCGGCGCACTCGCCACTTTAACCAGCCAGCCGCATTCAGGCCCTGAACAATCAACAGCAGTCCAGCAACAACTGCAAACAAAGCCTGTGCCCAGACAGTATTGCCCTGAGACCGCAGAAACTTCGCGCCGATCGCGGCGGAAGCCACTCCCAGGAACATGTAAGTCAGAGTTCTTCCGAGACTCCAGCAGCATTGCCGCGTGATGGCCCCGGCCACTGACTTTGTCCCGAGGCTCATTGTCGCCGCGATTCCTCCGCACATGCCGATGCAGTGAGCGGATCCAAGGATGCCACTAACAAAGATCAAAGCAAGCTCGGTAAGAGTCGACAACATGGGGAAATCGGTTGCGCAATCAGAGTTAGTTGGGATTCGTCGTCACAGACCTGGGCGGAGCAGAGTCTGATTCCGGGTCGAATAATCTTGCATGAGGGCTGGGCAAAACAGCATTGCGGGGTGCCTCGGCCGTGGTTGCTTCAGTCGCGTTATTGGACGCTGATCGAGCCGCAGTGACGCTTGTTGCTGGTTGCTGGTGCTCAGCAGGCGAGTCCGGGGAATCGGCCATCAGTCGCAGTGAGTTTGTAATCACAAGCAGACTGCTGATGATCATCAGACCGGCTGCGACCGCAGGATTCAGTAAACCGAAGGCTGCCAAAACAACTCCGGCAAAGTTGTAACCGAACGCCCAGAAAAGATTCTGCCGGATGACTCGCGTGGTCCGTCGAGCCAACTGAATGGCCCACGGAATTCGGCTGAGATCATTGCTCAGCAAACAGACCTGGGCAGAGTCACGAGAGACATCAGCCCCGCAGCCCATCGCGATACCCACATCGCTTACCGCCAGCGCGGGAGCATCGTTGATGCCATCTCCGACCATCGCTACCGTCGAGCAGCGTTCTCGAATCTCACGCAGATGACGCACCTTCTGCTCAGGCCGCAGATCGCATTCTATTCTTAGCCGAGAAGCCGGAGCCGGTGCCGGCACGACATCGTGATGATGATCATGATCGTGAGCATTGCCAGCCGCACACTCCGCACTGCATTGACAACCGACTTCATGGCAGTCGAGCAGATTGCGTCGCAGTTGTTCGGCCTTGGCGGCACGGTCGCCGGTCAGAACGGTGACAGGCAGATCCAGCTCCATGCAGCGTTTCACGGTCTCAGAAGATTCCGGCCGCATAGTCTCGGTCAGCAGAAACATGATCACTGGTCGAGATGCAACCGACACGACCACAACCGAAGCCGCTTCCTGATCGGCGATCGACAAAGCATGAGCCATCCGGAGTCGAAGTCGAGGTGAAATATCACCGGCCGCCGTCACGAATTCCAGACTTCCCAGCCGTAGTTGTTTTCCATTTGCACTAAAGGCTTCAACACCGCCACCGGGCACTGAACGGACATCTCGCAGATCAATCGTCTTGTTCCAGTCGCGTGTCTCTGCCGCATTACAGGCCCCGCGATTTGCAGCGGGCCATTCTTCAACGAACTGAACAACAGCTTTCGAGAACGGATGTGTCGATGTCTTCGCGAGAGCCGCACAGAGTGGCAGGATGTCTCGCGAGTCATGATCATCAAGCACGCACAGATGTCGAACCTGCGGACTGCCGGTGGTCAGAGTTCCGGTTTTATCGAAGCAGATCGACTTCACGATCGCGAGGCGTTCAATCGCTTCTCCGCTGCGGAACAGCACCTGATGTTTCGCAGCAGTACTTAGCGCGGTCCATACGGCAAGCGGCGTAGCGAGACCAAGAGCACAGGGGCAGGCGATCAGCAGTACGCTGAGGGCATGTTGAACCGCGACGCCAATTCCGGCCGACCAATGGGCGATCAACGTCAGAACAGCGACGCCGGTGATCAGAGGAAAGAACCACGCGGAAACTCGATCAGCCAGTCGCTGGTAATGACCGCGCGACAGGCGAGCTTCCTGGAGGAGTTGCAACAAACGTCCGAACGAGCCCGCTTTGAAGACAGCGGTCGCCTCGATGATTACGTTACCCTCGAGATTCACGGTGCCGCCCAGCAGGCGATCGCCAGTGACTCGAGCTACGGGAACACTTTCCCCCGTGAAGACCTGCTCATCAACCGTCGTACGTCCCTGAACAAGGATGGCATCGACGGGGAAACGTTCCCCCGGGCGAATCTCCAGACGATCACCGACAGCGATCTCGGTGCAGGGAACTTCTTCGGAGCCCTCGGACGTATTTCGCGTGACAGACTCTGGCAGCAACGCGGCCAATTGATCGAGCGCTTCGGTGGCTCGATGTTTTCCGGTGGCTTCAAACCAGCGGCCAAGCGTGACCATGACTAATACAGTCGCACCGACCTCGAAGTAAACCGTTTCTGATCCTCGCAGCACATTCACCACGGAGATCACATACGCGGCCGCGACGCCCGTGGCGATCAGCAGGTCGGTCGAGAAAATGCGTTGTCGCCAACTGATGATGGCATTCTGGAGCAACGGGATTCCCAGCAGACCCAGCACGGGCAAGCTGAAGATCATGCTGAGCCAGCGAAAGACGT
>CAIJTV010001317.1:0-1949 GCA_903823635.1 uncultured Planctomycetaceae bacterium | reverse complement strand
TCCAGAGAAGTGTTTTTGTTGTCCCCACACTCTCTCTGGGATTTGACGGGGGTTCCGGGGAAGGATTTCCCTTCCCCGGTCTGGATTTCCAGAATTATTTCCCGAAGGCTTTGATCGCCTCGAGCATCGTGTTGCGGTGCAACTCCAGAACGGCCGGGATGTTTCCACGGTCGTCTGTCTGGTACCCGCCAGCCAGATTCCAGGCGACAGGCATTCCGAGCTGCTTGCACAAGCCGAAGACCAACTCGTCGCGCTGCCGCATTTCTTCCGTGGTCTGTGTCCCACCGAGTGGATCGTTGATGTGTGGATCCGCTCCGGCCTGGTACAGGATGACTCTGACTCCATCATCGTGCATCCGGACCAGCGTATCGGACAGGGTGCGGAGGAATTCATTGTGATCGTAATTTCGCCGCTCGTAATGAGCCCCGAACGTCCAGTGCTTCACTTCGTTTTTGAGCCCGAGTCGATCAATGATGTCCTGGGTTCCGTCCCCGAAGTGGGCATCACAGTCCACGATTCCGACCTTCCCAGCTAGGCCGTCGTATAGCAACGTGATCGCTGTGACCATGAGCCCGTTGAAGGTGCAGAACGCCCCGCAGTAATCGAATCCCGCATGATGAAATCCGCTTGACGGTGAGCACGCTACCCCATCTATCAGAGCACTCCTTGCAGCGGCCAGCATGGAACCACACGTCCACAACGTTGCGTCCGTAACTGCCTTCGTGCAGTTCCCGTGGCCGTTTGGCTGGCTGTAGTTCAGGATCGGCACAACGAGCCGGCTTGAGTGGGCGAGCAGCAGATCATCGGCTGTGACCGGTTCGAACTTTTTCACAGAGATCGGGAGATCATTCCAGTCTTTGACGACCTTCGCGGGTTTGCTGCCGGACGGGGAGAACCCACCGGATTCAGCACTCATTCGCTTATCGAAGAAGACTTTAGTTTTCATGGCTCACCTCTTTCGTTGCTGGAGTCAATGTTCTTGCTGCCTGGGCCGCTTTGACACCGATCAGGACGAACGTCGCTTTGAAGCTCGCCATCCCGATCTGTCGCATATTGACTTTTTGAGCATTGTGGAATTCATCGATCGCGGCGTCGAACTCTGCCTTGACGTCGGCCCTCATCTTCATGATCGCGAAATCGATCTGTGCTTCGTTCATGCTGTAACTTTGGGAGTATCTGGCACACGCGTCCATCGCGGTGTGGCAGGCGACTTCGATCAGACGATCCATTTCAGTTACGTGCATTGTTCGTTTCCTTGTGACAGAGTCAGGATGTTCCATACTTACACGAACCTTGGTTTGTGGTTTTTGGACTAAGGAATTGAGACAATGTTCCGGAAGATTTTGGCCACCGTTGCGCTGGTGCCTTCCGCGGCGAACGCCCGATCGGGGAACAGGTTCCACTGCCAATCGGGATGGTGTTCAAACGCTGATCGCTGTTTGGTCCCGGCATAGCACAACGACACCAGTTTCCCGTCGGGCTTCAGCATGGAGTCAGCATGACGGAAATGCTTGATGCGGGGGCCGGAGGATGAGGCGTGGTACGGTCGCGTTCCATCCAGGAATTCGACAGAACTGGACGCTTTCTGTCCCGAATTTGATGATCGTGAATCAAATTCCGATTGCGATTTTATGCGGAAATCGTGATCCCATCGGTCAGTCGGCTGGAGGCAGTGACTCACTCATGTCGGTTAAACCTGAGTGAGCAACGATGTTGGGATATTTGCCGCCAGTTTTGCCAAATCAACCGGATTTCGGCGATCGGGGGCATGGCAAGAAAACGCACCTTGCCTGCCATCAATTGGATTACACCTGCAGGATTGTGGACACAGCGTTCGCTGCCGAGGTCGATGTGACGAATGGCACTTAGTTATCGCCTCTTCGTTTGAGCAGTTCACGCCTGGCCTCATGTCGTGGCTTCATAAGCATGGTTGCTCTTGTGGGATTTCT
>CAIJTV010001316.1:0-5207 GCA_903823635.1 uncultured Planctomycetaceae bacterium | reverse complement strand
CGCGGGAATACTTATCTGGAGATGAGCGAGCGAACGCCCATGCGGTCACCGTTCGTTGAACCGGAGGCCTTGCAGAACCGACTAGAGATCACAGCGATGCTCGAAGCACAGGGACTCATTCACTTCCCGTTTGAGTTTTGGCATTACAACAAGGGCGACGGGCTTGGGCATATCCTCACCGGCAATAAGGCACCGGCTAAATTCGGCCCGGTTCATTGGGACCCCGCGACCAACAAAGTCACGGCCGTGGATAATCCCTCGGAGCCTCTGCGACCGCTGCCTGAGATCGAACGCGAAATCGCCGCCGCAGTGGAGCGAGCGAAAGCCGCTGGAACGGCTGCCAGTTAGTGGGGGTTGTGGATCTTATCGATTCAGCATTCTTGTTGAACAATTCGTTGGCAGTCGGAGAAAATTCGGCAACGCCTGCGGCTTGCCGTTGAAAAAAAAGTATTCAAAAGGGCGTTTGCGGAGCGCTTGCGCAAACTGGAATTTGAGTGGATGAAAAGAGTCATTCTGGTACGACATGGAGAATCTGAGATCAACGCCGTCTGGAAAGAGAAGGCGATTTTCTGCGGCCAGATTGATACACCTCTGACGGAGAAAGGCCGACGGCAGGCACTCGACGTCGGACGACTTCTGGCAGACACTTCGCAGTTCAGGATTTCTCACGCAGTCAGTTCAACGCTTGTTCGTGCTGTCGACACGCTGCAGTTGATCAGGCAACAATTGACGACAGCACCAGAGCTGCTGCCTGCGATGCCCGCATTCAACGAACGGTCGCTCGGGCTTTTCGAGGGCCGCGCGAAAGAAGATGTCTACAGAGAATTCCCGGAGTACGAAAGCGATCCCGAGTATTGTAGTTTTCGCGACCACTATCAACAGAAGGCTCCGGGTGGTGAGAACCTTTCTGAAGTCACTTCTCGCGCATGGCCAGCGTTGGAATCTGTGTTGGAGCTTGCACAGCCGGATGTTCTGATCGTTGCTCACTGCCAGGTGATTCGGTGCCTGATTGCTCGCGCGATTTCGCTTGATGCGAACGGGACTTCAAGTCTGAAGATTCCTCACGCTGTACCAATCCTGCTCACTCAAACCGGGACTCATGGATTCAGTTTGGCTCGAAACTTTGAGTCAGACGCGAGAGGATGAACATGAAACCATCGGGCAACAGCACGGGCTGGCTCAGCGATATTCTCTTGTCGGGAAGTGCATCAGGAAAGTTCTTCCGGAAAGCACGTAGGGTTTAGGCCGGTGGTCCTGAGCGGACAATCTGGCCTCCCTGCTTTCCGGGGCCCGGGCCTAATTCAATTTCCCAATCGGCCTGTGAAATCAGGGCCTGATCGTGATCGATAACTACTACGGAATGGCCGGTTTGCAGCAGAAAATCAATGCAGCCGACCAGACGATCAATATCCTGCATGTGCAGACCAACCGAGGGTTCGTCCAGCAGAAACAGCGTCCTTCCGGAACGTGCGAGCTGAGCCGCTTTGCGGTTTTCTGCAGCCACTTCGCCGTCCGCCAGTGGAATCCCGGCCAGCATCGCGGCGATGCGAAGTCGTTGAGCTTCTCCACCGGAAATGGTACTTAACGGTTGCCCGAGTCGCAGATATCCCAGACCAGTCTGGCGGATTGCGTTCAGGCGTTGCTGGATTCGATGATGCCCATTGAAGAACGTAAATGACTCATCGGCCGTCATGTTCAGGATGTCAAAAACGGAACGATCCCGGTACCGAACCTCCAGCACTTCAGGACGAAATCGGCGACCGCTGCATTCTTCGCAGACCGTTTCGATGTCCGCCAGAAACTGCATTGCCACAGTCACAATGCCTCGCCCTTCGCACACCGGGCATCGTCCGCCGGAAGCCGCATTGAAGCTGAACATGGCACGCGAGTAATTGCGTTTACGAGCCTCATGCGTTTCTGCCAGAAGAACTCGGATGTCATCAAAGACGCCGATCCACGTGGCCGGAATACTTCGACGAGATCTTAGAACCGGACTCTGATCCAGCAACACGACATGATCAATGCCATCAGCTCCCTGCAGGCGATCAAGAGTTCCCGTCGCATCAGGCGGCATCGGCAGCTTTAGATGCTGGCACATCGCCGGATAAAGAGTATCGATGATCAGAGAACTCTTGCCGCTGCCGCTGACTCCAGTCACCGCACAGAGAACACCGAGCGGCAAGTCAACACTCAGTCCTTTGATGTTGTGGCAATTGGCGTTGTGAAGATTCAGCCATGCTTCGGGTGTTCGGCGGGAAGCGACTGAGGTCGAGGAGAGTTGGGCTTTGCTTTGCCGCAATTTTTCGCCCGTCAGAGTCTTCGCCTTCAGCAATTGAGCCACCGAGCCCTGAAATTCTACTCGCCCCCCTTCCGAACCAGCTCCGGGGCCAATTTCAACAACATCGTCGGCCGCGAGAATGAATTGCGGATCGTGCTCCACCACAATCACCGTATTGCCTGCTCGCTGAAGATCACGGACACAGTTAATGATGCGATTCGTATCGCTGGCATGCAATCCGGCTGTCGGTTCATCCAGAACATAAAGCGTATTGATCAATCCGGAACCCAGAGCCGACGTCAACATGACTCGCTGAGCTTCCCCGCTGGAAAGTGATTTCATAGTGCGATCAAGCGACAAGTAGCCAAGACCGCTTTGACGCAAAAACTGCAGGCGGCGATCTGCATGCTCATGCGCAGAGCGCAGGCCGATTTTCATTTCTGCAGAAAGAGCTGTGAACTGAGATTCCAGCCAGTTTGTCAGGCCGTCAAGCTCCAGTTGAGCGATCTCGGGCAACGTCATCGAGCCCCAGCGGATGTGTCGAGCCTCCTCATTCAGTCGCGTCCCGTGACATGATGTGCAAGGCGAATTGGACAGGACGTTTTTCTCCGTCGCCCGCTTTCGTTTCGAAGTCGGCGGGGGAGCAAGCTTTTGCTGGCCGGTCCCTTCGCAAACGGAGCAGGCACCAAGCGGCGAGAGAAAATTCAGCAGATCGGCTGAGAGTTCGGGGAACTGACGAGAACAGTTCGGGCAGGCACGGCGATGCGAATAGCGGAGGCATTGCCAGGTGATGCCGTCAACGACCATGGTTTCTGAGGACATGGTTTCTGAGCTGCCTGAAGACGACGATTCGACCAGCACCAGACAGGCCGCGCTCGACAGAGAACTGGAGTTGTGGACGGCTTCGGCAATTCGAGTGGCCGCTGAGGAGTCCGCTTTGAGTCGATCGGCCACGACGATCAGCGGAGACTGCGCCAGTGAGAGATTCACTTCTTCCAACCGCACGGTTTTCTCCCCCACGATTGCGCGAGGAAAACCCTGTCGGACGAGGTCAGCCGTCAAATTTGCATCTGTCGAGGGATCAAAACCAATCACCGCGCAGATCTGGACGCGACAGTTGGCGGCTTTCTGGAGAATTTCGACAGCCGCGTGTTCTGCGGAAATCACATCGATCGGAATCTGGCAAGCGGGGCAAAACTGACGGCCAGCCTGAGCCACCAAAAGGCGGAGAGAATCGAGAACTTCAGAACGTGTCCCTAATGTGTTGCGAGTTCCGTCGGAACGTAGTTGCTGTCGGATCGCGATGGCCGGCGGCAAACCCGAGATGCGATCAGCGGCCGGGCGTTCGATGCGATCCAGAAACTGCCGTGCTGACGGTGAAAACGTTTCGATATATCGCCGCTGGCCTTCGGCATAAAGAGTATCAAACGCCAAGCTGCTTTTTCCGGAACCACTGAGTCCACAGATCACAGTCAGGGCGTGGTGAGCAATCTTCAGGGAGACTCCCTGCAAGTTGTGAACTCGCCCACCTTCCAGCTCGATAAACCGCGAAACAGACACCAATCAGACCTCCGGAAGGTAAGATCAATTACGAAGGCAAGACGCAAAAACAGCAGTTCGGACCGGTCATTCTGAAGGTTAGAGCATTGTTCGCCCAATCAACGATCAAAGATTCTCGCGTGGCGCCCCCTGAGCCAACTTTTCCTTACAAAAATTGCTTCCCAATGCCAGGAGCGCCCCTGAGCAGGTTGCGTCTCCAGGGAGCAGTTCTATAATCCCACGAACTCTTTTCTGACTGTCATATTCCTGCCTTAAAGAGCGATTCGCAAGGCCGCGACCGGGGGTTGATTCCCATGTTTTTGTGGTTCCGCAACGTCTGGATGTCTGTTGTGACCGTCCTGCAGGGGATGTACGTCACGCTCTTGACGATGTTCAAGACGTACAACCGACGCACTTTTACCGAGGTCTACGAGTATCCGGAAGTGCCGTTGAAGGTGAAGCCTCGTTATCGCGGTTTCCATCGATTTGACCTGACCACATGCATTGGCTGTGAAAAGTGTGCAGTTGCCTGTCCGGTGGACTGCATTTATATTGACAAAGAAAAAAGCCCGGTCGGAAAAGGCTTCCGAATCAATGGCTTTACGATTGACTATACCAAGTGCATGTTCTGTGCGTTGTGCGTCGATCCGTGTCCGGTGGACTGTATCTTCATGGGGTCTAATCATGACCTTAGTTGCTACAGCCGTGATGGATGCATTGTTGACTATGCGAAACTTCCGTTGCAGATTGCATGGGGTAAGGCGTCTCTGAATCCGACGGTTGTTGCAGAATCCAAAGTTCTGCACTCACCTGTGTGGGTTAAGGGTGAGCCAAGTCCGTTTGAGTTTGCCGGGGCTGAGCACTAGGACGGTGTTAAGACGTGACTTTCGAGTAGGATGGGCACTCTTGGCCTTCGAAAGATATTCGGACAGAAATGTCCAACCTGATGATAGAGTTTGACAACACACAAGGGATGTCGAGTGTGTGTGGTGTGTTGTGCAGGGAAGGCCGCTCGGCTGATATAGAGTTCGAGATGCCGGGTGATTTTGAAGCTGCAAATCGGAGTTTATGATCGAGAGAATTCTGGTATTTGCAGTTTGCCGTGTTTGAGTGGTAGTGCAGATTCGGTAGAGATCTTCGACGGAGTTCGAGGATGATTGATCGAGTGTACTTTACGAAAAGCAGAACATGGTTGCGGATGAAACTTTGCTGACTGTGGATGAAGTGAATCAGCGTTTACCGCTGGTTCGTTCAATCGTCGGGGACATCGTTAGTCTTCATGCGGATATCTCGTTTCGCCGACAGCGATTGTTGTCGCTTCGAGAACGACATCCGGCTCCGAAGTCGAACGATTCTGTCTACGAGCAGGAGGTGCTGCAGATGGAATCGG
>CAIJTV010001315.1:0-1968 GCA_903823635.1 uncultured Planctomycetaceae bacterium | reverse complement strand
CGAAGCCGCCAGCCCGCGTTGTCCTTTATCCGGCTGGACGGACTCAATCAGTCCCGGACCGGTCGCCTTGAAATCGCCCGTGAGTGCATTGAATTCAAGGTCTGCGAACTCCGCATAATGGCGAGCAGTCACCGCGCCTGCCGTCATGATGTCGATCTTCACGACGACACGGCTCTCACACTCAATCCGTTCAATATCTCCCGAGGGAGCCTGCGAACCGCCGGACTCCGCCAGACGAAATTCATCAGCTTTCCCGGATGGCTCCAGTTTCACGTCTTCCGAAAAATGCACCTTCAGTCCGGCGCAGGTCAATTCGACGTCGTGATCGAGCTCATTGTTCAGGACTGCGCGAACATTGCCCACGAAATGGGCGGTGCGACCACTGTAGCTCATTTCCTGGCCCCAGTAGATGTCCAGCGGAGAATCCTTCTCCAGCGGTTTCCCATCGAGTCCCCTGTTGACAACGAACCGAATGCGGCCACTGCCGTCCACACGAGCCTGTCGCTGATTCCCGGATGATGTGGCCTTCATCTCCGTCAGATCAATCCGCTGGCCTTCGATGCGATTGTCGGAACTCACAACGACAGCAGGATCTCCGAACAGACTGATCTCCGTGTTTTCACGAAAGCCTCCGGCCGCATGCAACATGTTGCCACTGGCCTTGAAGTTTCGTGAGTCCTTTGAATCCTTCGGACTGACTGACTCATTTGAAATCTCAACATTGCCCTTCAGCCAAACATCATCAAACTGTGGCTTCGATGATTCGACCATCAAGACAACGGCTTCGACAGTGTCCGAAGAAAACTGTGTCTTCCCGTTAGGCTTTCCCGGTGTTGATTCCGCTGTTTGACTTACGGTTCGTATAGAACCAGCCTCGGGAACAAGAGCCGGTGTCTTCTGAAATGTCACGGTCAGTTTCTCTCGAACCTCCCCGTTCACTCCTTGCCCGAGCATGCTCACGTTGCCAGTTGCCACCAGTTGTCTAGGCGACAAGTTCGACAGGCTCATCCCCTGCATAGAAGATGTCATCTCAGATTTATCAACAGACTCGGCTGCCGGCGATTCCTGAGCAGTCTCGTCCAGCAACATGTCGATCCGATCGCCAGCCAGAGACAAATCCACAGCAAGCTTCCCTGTGGGCTGTCGACTGGCCTGAACGACTTTGGCAACACCTGTCAAAGTGATCCTGGGTTCTTCACCGCGAAGCATAACAAGCGACTCTTTCCAGGCGGCCCCGAACATCGGCTTTTCGCTTTGATCGCCCTCACCCGGAATGCGTGTCGATGGACCGATCCGGCCTTCGCCGCGACACTGGATCGCCTGCACGTCGTTATCTTCTGTCATCGTCACGACCGAATAGGCCGTGGTAAGTTTCGTTCCATTCTGATGAACTTCCACCGGAATTCGGCTGCCATCAGCGGCGACGCTTCGATCCATCAATTCCAGTCGATGATCATTCAGATGGTAGACCATCTTGCCCATCGCCGCGTAGACCTGATCCTCACCGTCTTTGATCGTTCGAAACTCGGCCGGCTGTCCCTCCGCAATGATTCTTGAAAGCTGCAGTTGAGTAGATTTCTGTCCTGCGGCAGCATCACGAATCTTAGGCTGAAACATCAGATCAAGACGTGCACAATGCAGTCGATCCAGTGTTCCGTTCGGCATGGGACGCTCAACAAGAACCTGATTGTCCATGTTGATTTTCTGGTCCACAAAACCTTTAAAGGTCGCCTGCTTCGTCGGTACGAAGAATTCAAATCCGTTCGCCGCACTGACCGTCATCAGCACCGGCTCGCGGTCTCCATGACGATCCTTGAAGCACAAATTACAGTGGACTCGACCTAGCAGACGAATTTGCTGAACATCGTTCACGGCCATCAATCCGGACTTGGCGGAATCCTTCGAAGCCAGCAGTTCAATTACTGCTCCCGATTCTGCTCGGCCAGAATGAGTTTCCCAGGCGAACTT
>CAIJTV010001314.1:0-2461 GCA_903823635.1 uncultured Planctomycetaceae bacterium | reverse complement strand
GCTGAAGAGTCTGACCGGGTTTCGCCTGGAATTGTTGCTGGATTCGAATCTGCCGCACGGGGGCCCTGGACGTGCCGTTGATGGGCTGTGTGCGATCACGGAGTTTCAGGTTGATGTCGCTCCTTTGTCTGATCCCGGGAAGTCAACGAGCGTCAAGTTTGTGGCAGCTACGGCGGATGTGAGTCCTCAGCAGGAAAAAGAACTCGCGAAGATCTTTTACGATAAGACCGACAAGAAGCGAATCACGGGGCCAATTGAGAAAGCGTTTGATGGCGATAACCTGACCGCGTGGAGTATTGATGCAGGGCCTGGGCGCAGCAACGTGCCGCGGAATGCTGTCTTCGTGCCCGAAATGCCTCTCAGCAGCGAGTCGGGGTTTCGGCTGACGTTTAAGCTTGTGCAAATGCATGGAGGCTGGAACAGCGACGACAATCAGAATAACAATCCCGGGCGATTTCGATTCAGCGTAACGGATCAGGCTTCGCCGGTGGCCGACATGGTGCCTCCCGCAGTACGCGTTGCAGCACTCAAAACATCCGAGCAACGGACGGCCGAAGATTGGGCTGGGTTATTCAGCTGCTGGCGAACAACAGTGCCGGAGTTCGCGTCGACGAACGCTGTTATCGAGGAACTCTGGACGCAGCATCCGACGGGGGAAACTCAACTTGTGCTGCATGAACGCGAGGTTCGCCGGCCGACGTATTTGCTTACGCGCGGAGATTTCCTGAAGCCTGCCGATCAGGTTACGGCCGGCGTTCCGGATGCTCTGAATCCTTTGGTGGACTCGGAAGTTCCTGAGCGTCTGCGGATGGCTGAATGGATCGCCGATCGCCGCTCTCCGACAACGGCGCGGGCGATCGTCAATCGGATCTGGCAGGAATACTTTGGAACAGGGCTGGTGCAGACGGCCGAGGATTTGGGAACACAGGGCGAGTATCCCTCTCATCCGGGGTTGCTTGATTGGTTGGCGGTGGAATTGATGGATCACCGTTGGAGTCTCAAACACATCCATCGTCTAATTGCGAATTCGGCGACTTATCGACAATCTTCACATGTCAAGGAAGAACTTTACCAACATGATCCCGCCAATCGCCTGCTGGCGCGAGGGCCAAGGTTCAGGTTGTCGGGAGAAATCGTTCGCGACGTGGCGTTGGCTGTCAGCGGGTTGTTGAATCGAGAAGTCGGAGGTCCACCGGTTTATCCACCCGCTCCCGATTTTCTGTTTCTTCCGCCAGCGAGTTATGGTCCCAAGACCTGGACGACGGAGTCTGGAGCCAATCGCTATCGTCGAGCACTCTACACGTTCCGCTTTCGATCGGTTCCGTATCCGATGTTGCAGAACTTCGATACTCCTCGTGGTGATGCGGCGTGTGTGCGTCGAGTACGTTCGAATACTCCGATTCAGGCTTTGACAACCTTGAATGAAGGCCTGTTCGTGGAATGCAGTCGAGCCCTCGCGATGCGAATTGTTGCGGTGGCCAACGATGATCAGGAACGCATCATCCACGCATTTCGTCAATGTACGGCGCGGTCTCCAGGCAAACACGAGCTGGAGACACTGCTCCGTTTTCTTCGCAATCAAAAGGAACGATTCACGGCAGAGCCCGAACAGAACTCTATCCAGTTAGTAACAGGTTCCCCCGAAGGCAAACTGCAGTTACCTGGCAACGTGACCGCCTCAGAAGCCGCAGCATGGACAGCGGTCAGTCGAGTTCTGCTGAACCTTGACGAGGTGGTCACGAAAGATTGACGTGGGATCTCAGCCGGAAAAGAGCCTTGGTTGTAAGCTCAACTTGAACTCTGCCTGTTAAGGAAGGGTACATGTAGCGTTTCATCGTGTGCAATCAGGTCGCAGAAGTTCTCGACTCCTTCCCCGCTTTCGCACGGCGCACTGCTTGTGCTATTCAAGGATTGCGCGAATCAATCGTCGCTTTGCTGGATTCGCCAGGATTGGTCCGGCAAATTTTACGGAGATCGTCGAGCCTGTCCCGATGTAAGTATGGGTACCCTCGAAGATAACCTTTGGAGTCGTATGAAGTTCGTTTCCAATCGTCACTCTTCCCGAATGCAGTGCGAAGACTACCGCGTTCCCGAATCTTGATGGCGATGTCGAATCAGGAACGGCTTCGATATTGATGCTGGCACGTCCAGCAGATCGAAAAAACGCAAGACCTTTTACCTGAATGTCTCTTATGAAAACTCCCAGATTCGTTGTGTTCAGAGCGTTGGCTCCAACATCAACAACAAGCGATTTCTCAAACACGGACTTTCTGAGATCAACCAGGTCTTCTTGATCACCAGTCGAAATGGCAACCGCATGTTTAAATCGGACGCGATCGGAGCTTTCAAAGCTATTGCCAGATTCGACGAAGTCAATCCCCTGACCTGTCAGAATTGACACAACACCACGAAACACAATATCTCCCTGATCGGGAATGTTTCCAAGAGCTATTTGATCATC
>CAIJTV010001313.1:0-8505 GCA_903823635.1 uncultured Planctomycetaceae bacterium | reverse complement strand
GCCCGCTACTGCGATACACCACTTATTGCGACAACTTTCGCCATCTCGAAGCGTTCTCAAAGACCATTATTCCCAGAGAGAACTAGTGTCGCGAGTACTTGGCGGTGTCTGGTTCAGCGGACCTTAACGCCAAGTTACTCGACGACTTCGACCCTGGTCCTGCGGCCCAGTTATGCCTTTTCCTGGTGTCGGGCATGTATCCTGACCTGCTCGGGGCTGAATGAATCTTGCTTTGAGTTCATCCTCAGCGTGTTGAAGACGGTGCCTGCGGCTTGCCGCGAAACAAAAGATTTCAAATGTGCCGTCAGTTCTTCGTCAGGAATTCATCCAGATTCAGAATCGTATTCGCAACGACAATCCAGGCCGCGAACTCTGCGTTCGACATGCCTTCCGGAGTTTTTGTTCCGGCTGATTTGATCAACGCTGCGGCCTCTTCGTCCAGAGCGGAATACTCCTGTGACGCGTCCTGATGCAGCTTGATCAACGGCAGCACTTCTCCCTCATGCAGCGGACGAATGACGGCTCGCCTGAGCCCGACAGTCGTTTTCGTCTGAGCATCTCCTTCGACCATGGACATCGTTGCGGCCAAAGCCCCAGCGGCTTCCAGATAAACCGGATCATTCAGAGTCACCAGGGCCTGCAATGGAGTATTCGTGCGTATGCGGCGGATCTGGCACACTTCTCCGCTGCCTCCGTCAAATGTCGTCATCGAAGGGTATGGTGTGGTGCGTTTGAGATACGTATAGAGGGCTCGCCGAAAGCGATCTTCTCCCTCCGCATTCACCCATTTCTGACCGTTATAAGTGGACCGCCAAAGTCCATCCGGCTGAGGCGGCATGACAGGAGGTCCACCCATTTTCTTTGACAACAATCCAGCAACAGCCAGTGATTCATCGCGGACAGTTTCACCAGACAGGCGAAAACGAGAACCACGACCAAGCAACTGATTGCGAGGATCCAGGTCGCGCAGCTTTGCGGTGACCTCGGATGACTGCCGATACGTTTGGCTCATGACGATCGTCTTCAGCAGCTTCTTCAGAGACCAACCGTTATCGCGATACTCTGACGCAAGCAGGTCCAGCAGTTCGGGGTGAGTTGGCAATGCTCCCAGTGCTCCGAAGTCTTCTTCGGTTTCGACGATACCTATTCCAAACACTCGAGCCCAGATGCGGTTCGCCCAGACTCGTGCCGTTAGAGTATTCTCGCGACTCATCAGCCACTTCGCCATGGCCAGGCGATTTAGTGACGGCTCACCATCCAATTTGTGAAACGCTGTCGGGAACATCGCTGACACTTCATCACCCTGGTCGAGAAAATTGCCTCGGCGATGAATCTTTGTAACACGTTGCTTCGACTCTTCTAATGCTCGCAGTACCGGAATCCTTGGAAGACGACCGTTGAGATCCGAGAGTTCTTTATTGGCCGCCGTCAAATCATCGATAACTCGACGTTCGTCAGCAGAAGGCTGAGGCAGTTCAATTCTGTCCGCATCAACTCCACTGGTCGCCACGCGAAAACGCCGCAACACAAGAGAGTCACCGTAATGCTGACGCATCGTGATCCGCAACTTCGCGTCACTGTCAATCTGAAGAGGGGCTGCAAACGCAAACAACGCCGCATGTCGTTCGCGTTGGCGAGGACTGACGGCCCAGCCAGTTGCCTTGTCGCCGTCCAGAGCATTCGCGACCGGCCAGCCTTCCTGCGAGTAGTCGGCCCGTACATTTGTCAGCACCAGAAGTTTCGCATCGTTGCCCGTCAACAGTTCGACCTCAAGTTCTGACAACACGAAGTTCGGATCACGAGGATTCCGGCCGACGCCAACTTGTCCGTCCGGGAATTTCTCCGTCAAAACCTCCAGCCGCAGGACGGTGTGACGCCCGGCTTTTACCGGTAAAGTCAGCGTGTACACATCTTCTTTGGGGTTTGTACCGCTGACAATGACACTGTTATCGTCACGCACAGCCAAAGTTGCTGCGCCCTCTGACAAGGCTTCACTCACAGGACCAAAATTCCAGTCGTTTTCTTCAGCTTTGGAACTCGCCTGTTCGGCGGCGAACAGTTTGTCCTTCAGCTCGGTGATGCGAACGTTGATTCGGCTTCTCTCTTCTTCGATCGCTGCTGTTTGAATCTCAAACGTTGGAGCATCATCGTATCGATCGGCATCCTGTGTCTGATTGAAGATCGCAAACAGCCCATAATACTCCTGCTGAGATATCGGGTCGTACTTGTGAGTATGGCACTTCGCACAGCCAGCGGTTAAGCCCATCCAGACCTGCAGCGTCGTGTCGACTCGATCCTTCACCGCGATCGTGCGAAATTCTTCGTCATCGGTTCCGCCTTCATCATTACTCATGGTGTTGCGATGAAAGGCCGTCGCGATCAACTGATCGGTTGTGGCATTGGGAATCAAGTCGCCCGCGAGCTGTTCGACGGTCATCTGATCCAGAGGCATGTCGGCATTAATCGAATTGATTAACCAGTCACGATAGGGCCACATGGTGCGGCCCAGATCTTTTTCGTAGCCTTTTGTGTCCGCATAACGAGCCAGGTCCATCCAGACTCGCGCCCAGTGTTCGCCAAACTGAGGATTCTTCAATAGCTCGTCGACCAGCTTTTCATAGGCTTCATTTGTTGGGCTCGCAGCGAACTCATCGGCCATCTCAACGGTGGGTGGCACTCCGGTCAGATCCAGAGCGACGCGTCGGACGAGCAGATGCGGAGAAGCTTCAGGGCTAAGTTTCAGTTGCTTCGTCGCTAGTGTTGCAGCCACAACTGAGTCAATCGCAGCGGCAGCATTTTCGGTCGCAACTTCCGGACGCACGATTGGCTCAAATGACCAGTGTCGTCCCCAGACCGCGCCTTCTTTGATCCATTGTTTCAAAGTCGCAATCTGTTCCGGTTTCAGTTCTTTGTGCGAGTCCGGCGGAGGCATAATCAGGTCCGCATCTGTGCTGATGATTCGCTGAATCAGAATGCTCTCATTGGGATTGCCGGGGATAATCGTTACGCCTCCGTCGTGAGCCGCTTTGGCGTCAGGTTCAAGATCGAGGCGAAGATTGCCTTTGCGAACGGATTCATCAGGCCCGTGGCAGGCGAAGCAGTTTGTGCTCAATATGGGCAGGACATCTCTGCCGAAGAGAATGGAATCATCAGCAGTCAGCGAGCGAGCCGGTGAAAGGCACAGCAACCCAAGAAGAATAATCTGACCGCTTTTCATGATATCGCGTCCGAAGCATCGCTTTCGAAAATTCACAGTTTCGGCGAGTGTACCGTTCTTCGCCGCTGTGGAAGTTTTACTCGACACTGGCCCGCTCAGGGAAGCTGGCCGCAACATTCTCAGTTTTCTGCGAAGAGGTTTATGCGACGGGGAGAGAAAGTGGCGTCAGGCGGGCGGATTTGCAGTCCTCGTTTAACGGCAAGCCACATGACAGACGCGCCGCAGCGGTTATAGTATGAGAAGAAGTCTGCCCACAGACTGAGTTTCTGTACCAGCACGATCGGTCGCCTCCGCAACTTTGATTATCATGCAGTCGCGGATCGACGGCCTGACGAGATCTCCTCATGTTTCGATTTATCCTTCACAGTATTTTTCATTATCGACGTTCCCACTTCGTGGTGATGCTGGCAGTGGCCGTTTCGACTGCTGTGATCGGCGGAGCATTAATCGTTGGGGATTCCGTGCGAGCCAGCCTGAGGCAAATGACGCTCAGTCGACTGGGTGGGATTACTCATGTGCTGCATTCGCCTCGATTTGTCCGTGAGAAACTCGCCGATGAGATTTCAGAGACGCTAAAGTCGGCCGAAGTCGAATCGTTGCGTTCCGTGCATGCAGCTCCAGCGATGCTGCTGCCCGCGAGTGTGGAAAAGAAAACGGCCACCGGCGAACTTCGTCGCGCGGCTTCTGTGACGGTTCTTGGCCTGAAGCCCGCAGACTGGGGAATGCTGGATTCAACGACCAGCGAAAGTCCCGTTAAGCCCCCTGGCGATGCTGGCATCGTGCTTGGATACAAAACCGCAACCGAACTCGAGGCCGTCGTTGGAGATTCTGTTTCCGTCTGGGTCGAACTGCCCTCTTCGATTCCTCGCGACAGTCTGCTGGGCGAGCGAGAAGACACAACGATCGAGATTGTACTCACGGTCGAAGCTGTCCTGCAGGAGTCCGCAGGTGCGTCCCGATTTTCTTTGCTGCCTGCTCAGCAGTTGCCTTACAACGCGTTTGTTTCGCTGACGACTTTTCAGCAACGACTCAATCTGGAGGAGCGAGTCGCCAGCCGCCGCAATCCGGTATCTCGCCCCGCCCGAGTCAACACGATCCTGATTGGTGGTGATCAGCGTCCGGATCCATCCACGGTGAAATCCGCCAGCGGCCTGATGCAATTGATGCAGAACGATGTCAGTGCAGCGGATGAATTGCAGACGCTCGTGAAAAAATCGATCTCGGCAGAAGACATCGGCCTGCGATTTCGCATCATCGAAGATCGTGGCTACTTGTCTGTCGAAAGCGACAGCATGATTCTTGAAGACTCTATCGCCGACGCCGTGCAGAAAGCGGCCGAAAACATCGGCATGAAAGCCGCGCCGACGCTGGTTTATCTGGCCAATGAGATCAACGCCACCAAGCGTGAAGACAAGAATGCTCGCTTCTCCATGTATTCGATTGTGGCCGGTCTGGATTTCGCACAGCCAGCGCCGCTGGGCCCGATTTTGCTCAATGATGGAACTGCTGTGCCGGCGTTAAAAGATGATGAAATCATTCTTTCAGACTGGTTGGCTGTGGACCTGGGAATTGGAGTTGGCGAGACCGTGGATGCTCGCTGGCATGAAGTCGGCAGTCATGGGGATCTTCCGGAAACGCATAAGACTTTCACAGTGCGGGGAATCCTGAAGGCCGATGATTCGATGTCGGTTGATCAGGATCTGACGCCGTTCGTGGACGGTGTAACGAACGTCGATTCCTTCGGAGACTGGGATCAGCCCTTCGATATGGAGATGGATCGTATCACCAGCCGCGACGACGAATACTGGGATGCTCATCGCGCGACTCCAAAGGCGTTTGTTTCGCTGGCAACGGCCGAGAAATTCTGGAGCAGTCGCTTTGGCCGATACACGTCGATTCGAGTCGCATCAGAGGGAAACGTCCTGCCCAAGGATCGCATGGAGATCGTGCAGTCACGGCTGGCCGATGAAACTCGATCGCTGCTGAATCCCATCAAAATGGGTGTGGGATTCCGGCCGATTCGTGCCGAAGGACTGCAAGCGGCCGTGGGAGCGAATGACTTCACCGGACTGTTTATCGGCTTCAGTTTCTTTTTGATTCTGTCGGCAATTCTGCTGGCCGCTCTGATGTTTCAGCTCAGCGTGCGGCAGCGAGTTGCTCAGATTGGACTGATGGAAGCCATCGGATTTACCGAGCGGCGTGCTCGTCGATTCTTCGTGATGGAAGGCCTGGCCGTTGCATTATTGGGAAGCGTACTGGGCGCGGATTTGGCAGTGTTCTTCGCCAAACTGATGATTCTTGGACTCACGACATGGTGGGTCGGAGCCATCGGAACTCAGTTTCTGCAACTGGATCTGCAGCCGATAAAGTTGGTAATAGCGGCTGGCATTTCGTTGTTTCTTTCCGGTGCAGTCATCTGGAATTCGGTGCGCCGCAGTACGCAACGGTCTCCGCGCGAACTGCTGGCCGGACTTGGGTCGGACGACATGGAGATTCGTCAACGTCCTATTGTGAATGCATTGTTGTCATTGGGGCTGTTACTATCGGCCATCGCGGCCATTGCATTGCCCGTCGCTGGGATCGCCGGATTGCTGCCGACGAACGAAGCGTTTGGCGGTTTGTCGTGGCGAGTCGTCGGATTCTTTCTCGGCGGATTCGCGTGGCTGTCCGTGAGCCTTCTCTGGTTGCGTCACAGCTTGCGTCGGCGAGCTGGTGATGCGGTTCTGGGATCTCAGATTTCCAGCCTGAATGGACTGGCCCTCGCCAATGCCGCGCGGAATCCTCAACGCAGCTTGCTGACCGCGGCCCTAATTGCGTTTGCCGCGTTTGTGATCGTGGCGGTCGGAGCCGGTCGTAGAAATCCAGTGTCGGAAACTCCAGACCTGAATTCGGGCAACGGTGGATTCTCCCTGGTCGCGGAATCATCGCAGCCTGTTCTGTTCGATCTCAATTCAAAAGACGGACAGCTCAAGCTGGGCCTTAACGCATCCCCCGTGACGACGCTTCCCGAAGGTACAAAGGTATTTGGCTTTCGGACGAAACCCGGTCAGGATGCCAGTTGCCTTAATTTGTTTCAGGCGACGGTTCCGACTCTGCTGGGAGCAACTCCCGAGTTTCTGCAGCGCGGCGGATTCCGATTCGCGGATACTCCATTGGATCAGCCCGGCGAAAGTGCTTGGCTAAAGCTTTCGAAGCCTTTACCGGACTATGCTGAAACAGAAAAGTCACTGACGCTGCCGGCCATCCCTGTGATCGGCGACATGAATACTTTGCAGTTCAGCCTGAAGAAGAAAGTCGGCGATGTGATTCTGTTCCCGGACTCACAGAATCCTCAGTATGCCTTGACCGTAGTCGGCATGCTGGACAGCAGTGTCTTCCAGGGCGTGCTGGTGATGTCCGATGAGAATCTCAAGCGAGCAGCCCCGGAAACGTCTGGCTCTGCCTACTTCCTGATTGAAACTGCCAGTGCGGAATCATCTGATAAAGCGGCATCGGCCATCGAGACAGCTCTGCAAACCTATGGAATCGACACGGAACGAGTGAGTCAGCGGCTGGCTGATTTTCTGGCGGTACAGAACACGTATCTATCGACGTTTCAAATGCTCGGCGGCCTCGGATTATTGATTGGTACGTTCGGGCTGGCGGCTGTCATGTTGCGAAACGTGATTGAGCGAAGAAGTGAAATCGCTTTGCTCAGATCTCTGGGGTTTCGCACCAGTCGCATCGTCTGGCTGATCCTTGCGGAGAACTCTCTGCTGCTTGTCGTAGGGATCGCCTCCGGAGCTATCTCGGCGATCATTGCCATGCTGCCGCATTTGCTCAGTACCGGAGCTGACGTCCCCTGGATTCCATTGATGTTTACATTGGTGGCGGTGCTCGCGATTGGTACTCTGGCCGTTCTGATTCCGATCTGGACGGCGGTTCGTGTTTCCGTGCGTGAAGTGCTGTCGACGCAGTAACCAAGTCAATTATCTTCTCTACCCGAGTTGTTTGTAGGGTGTGACCAGTTCGCCGCGGCGAACGCAGGCACACAAAATTTGAAGCATTTGGAAGTTTGTGGACCACCGTGGCTCAATAACGAGCTTTGCCGACGCGAAAGTTTGTCGAGTCGACTCTGGAGGAACCTTTGCAATGAGAATGATGTACTCAAAATTTCTATCAGGGCTGCTCGGCTCTTCTCTGGTTCTCAACGCAGGGTTCGTGGGGGAAGTGCAGGCTCAGTTACCAGCTGCTTCGAAACCAAAGGCGGACGAAACTCCGAAGCCGGTGCCTGACAAGGGGCCGAATGATGAAAAGAAGAAACCTCTCGCGGCATTGCCGGAAAAATTGGCCGAAGAGATCAAAGGCACGACTCCGCTGAATCCGGATTCCACGGTTCTTCTGGATGTCGCAGGCAGCCGAATCGTTCTGCGAACGGAAGTCGCGTGCAAAGATTGCCTGCTGGAGATGCTGCTGGTTCCTGAAGGCAATCGAGAACACGAAACGATCCTCCGCATTCGATCCAAAGCTTACGTGATTCACACGGCATTGCTGGCACTGGGGCTTGAGCCTGGTAAGCCCGCACACTTCTCACCCGAGTTCGTTGCCGCATCAGGCCCGGAGATTGATATCGAAGCGGTTTGGGTCGACGACAAAGGCGAAGTCCAGCGTAAACCAGTCCAACATTGGATCCGTCGTAACATTCATCGGTATTACTCCGCGCCGCTTTCCGGACCGCCGCCAGGGCTTAAGCTGCCTTACAGCAATCTCCGCTGGGATCGCTTTAACAGCGAGATCCTGTGGTATGGCCCAATGAGTGACAAGGAACGCGATGACCTGCTGTCAAAGTGGGACAAGGAAGAGTATCAGCAGGTGATTCGAAAGTTCCACAAGGATGGTCAGTCGATCCCGATGACGGCGAAATTCGTCTTTGTCGGCAGCAGCATGTACAAGGACGAAGAAACGGGCGAAGAGTACTATCAGGCCGAAGGTGGCCACGTAATCTGCACTTCGAATTTCGGCGACGCTCTGCTGGATGTGAAGGAAGAAAGCTCAGCCTCTGATGGATCACAATCCTATGAAGGCTGGAGCGAGCATATTCCTCCGAAGGGAACTCCGGTTCTGCTAATGCTGAAGGCCGCAGAAAAGAAAGACGCTGCGGCTGATGAGAAGAAGGGGGAAGCCGTACCGGAGAAATCCGAGAAGTGATTGCGAAGGCTGTTCAAAGTAGCCGTCTCGCTCCGCCGAGACGAGGCCTTATGGCGGGCCTGTAGATTAGTGCACCCGGATCCAAAATTCAGAAAGCATTC
>CAIJTV010001312.1:0-2972 GCA_903823635.1 uncultured Planctomycetaceae bacterium | reverse complement strand
GTACACAGAACTGGACGAGGCATACGTCAGGTGAGCAACCTGCTGATGACGACATGCTTCCAGGATGTTCACGAAGCCGACCAGATTCGCATCGACGTAAGCCTGAGGATTCGTCAAGGAGTACCGCACACCGGCCTGAGCGGCCAGGTGGATGACTCGATCGAAGCGATGAGTTTCAAATAGTCGATTGATGCCATCGCGATCTTCCAGGGCCAGCTTCTGAAAGCTGAATCCGGAACGACCTTCCAGAAGAGCGAGTCGATCATGTTTGAGCTGGGGTTGATAATAGTCGTTCAAATTGTCGAGGCCGACCACGGTGTCGCCTCGATCCAACAGGCGAGTTGCCGTGTGCATCCCGATGAAGCCCGCTGCTCCGGTAACCAGAATATTCGCCATACTCGCTGAATCCGTTGAAATCTGACTGCTGGCCGGGCTTTCATTTGAACAGACAAAACTGCCCGTTCGACGCCTCAAAATCGTCAGAGCCGTTAACCGGCCTGGTCGGCGTCATTTGGAGTGTACCTGACGTTGAGTCATACGTCCGAAACGAGGACGCAGTTTCCACCAATCACCGCGGAACTCGCTCGACATGAGTCGTACAACCGCACATCTGGATATTGAGCCTGATCAGCCCCAACACGTCGGTTGGACATTCTTGTCCGACAAGCAAGCGACGGGCAGGAATGCCCATTCTACGCCGAGATTGGAGACACGACGACGGCGGCTTTTCGGCGAAAATCTTGCACCCGCGAGTTCCGGGGAACCTAAATCAACACCGCGCCGGCGGGGGGAACGAAAAGTTTTTTGTCCGATGACAGTCACCGGTGGCTAGCGCCATGCCGCTCACTCGGCCAGAAATCTCTCACTAGCTTGGCGGCGGTGTTGTAACGGCTTTTTCGACTTCATCGAGCATTTGAGCACGTCGGAACGGTTTGTAGAGCACCGCTTTCAGGCCCTCCTGACGAGCCTTCACGATCGAATGCGATGCGTCATAACCGAAGGCCGTCATCATGATGATTGGAACTAGTCCGTTGATCTCACGCAGCCTCCGGAAACACTCATAGCCGTTGGCGTCAGACAGGCGAATGTCTGTCAGCACCACGTCGTAATGATGATTCCTCAACATTGCACACGCGGCCGTCGCATTCTGAACAGCTTCGACTTCGCAGCCCATTTGCCCCAGCAGGTCATGAGCTTCCTCACGAGCCGTCGCATCCTGATCCACCACGAGAACTCGTTTGCCCTGCAGTGCTTTTCGAGGCGGACGAATTGGAGCCGAAGACCCCATCATCCCGCCGCCATCGCTCGCCGGAGCCACTGTACCGACGCTGGAACTGATCTTGCGAATACGATCCGCGATCAGATGAAGCCGTTCACAGACATCCGGATCGTGACCAATATAACGATCCAGAATCCAGGTCGCAGCGTGCAGTATCTCGTCTGAGGGTCCTGCAACTTCGCGACGCAGGCGATCAGAATTCTCGGTGGCTGCTGTAACTTTTTCCGCCGCCAAAAGCTGCAGTTGATTCAGCGAACTCGCCACGACACGACCAAACAGCGTGAGAAAGTCCAGGTCCTTTTGATTGAACGACAGTGTTCCCGGACTCTCGACATTAAACGTGCCAAGAACCGAATCACGAATTGTCAACGGCACCGTCAGAGAACTGCGAGCATCCGCCGCGCCACAAAGATAAAGTCGATCATTCTTGGTGTCGGCACAAAGGTAACTGCGATTGCTGAACGCCACAAATCCCGTGACACCATTGCCCGTTTCCGCCGCGAAAAGTCGTCGAGACGCCGCTTCAGGATCCATTCCGAATTCCAGCAGCGGCATCAGTTCCTGCGACTCAGTATTCAGCAAGCGAATCTCAAACGTGTCGTAGCCAAGTACTTCCTGAGTCAACTGCAGGATCTGTTCTTTCAGCAGCGAAACTCGTTCTTCGTGAGTCATCGCGGTGACTTCGTCCGGAGCGAGATTTCCCATCTCCAGGCCAGCTCGATAAATGGCGTCCTGCTTTTGTTTCTCCAGCATCTGCTTGCTGACGTCACGGACTGTCAGGATCATCGCGTTGTGCTGATTGCCACCCAGAGAAATCGTCGTGCGTGCCAGACGCAGACCAAGACTGCTGCGATCTTCTCGCCGCACATTAAGTGACGCGGCCTCGCCTGGATTCGATGGCACCATGACTCGTCGAAGATCAGTTCCGTCGGCCGGTTTGATGACATCCTGCAGCATCTGACCAACCAATAATGCATCGGTCTTCAGAAGATTACGAAACGTCGAGTTATGCCAAAGGATATTCTGCGCCTCATTCAGCAGCACCACGCCATCCGGCAATGCGCTGAAGAGGCCCATGCCGCAGACCTGCATGTCGGACATCAAGCCTGGTTCGGAGCTATCAACAACCATGTAGTCGGCCGAAGAATCCGGCAGCGGGACATCGTTGGCGGAGACGACATCAACCAGCTCACCAGTCAGCTCTTTGATCCCGAGGACAGCGGAGCCAGTTCGGCCCATCACCAACATTCGTTTTCGCGTCGCAGCCACGTCTAAATCTCCGCACGGTTTGAATTGAGGCCGGGTGTTCGCGGGATACCTTCATAGAGGATCTCCTCAATCGTGGCCGCGCACTGAATAATCCCTCAAGCCAGTACCCGCCGCCTGCATGATATTTCCAGGGGGCAGCTAACGGATTCTGCCTTGCCTGACGCAGAACCGCAAGAAGGATTCCCGATTCTCACTCGCAACCTGCAGATTAAGCCGCTGCGATGAATAGGAAAAAACGCCGGGCTCGTGCGGTCACTGCGCGAACTCCGGCGTCTCGTGGGGTCGACAATTCTCAGCAAAATCAGCCCTTCGACTGCTCTTTTGCCCACTGATCCTTCAGCGTTACAGTGCGATTAAACACAACCTGCGAGGACGAAGAATCAAGATCGACGCAGAAGTAACCCATGCGTTCAAACTGGAAGCG
>CAIJTV010001311.1:0-2092 GCA_903823635.1 uncultured Planctomycetaceae bacterium | reverse complement strand
GGCAGGTTCGCCGCCATCGCGTGGCTCGATCCTTGTCCGACCGCTGCCGAGTTATTCTGCGATGCGCGGATGGCATGCCCAGCAAGGCCGTTGGGGTCGAGCTTGGCCTTCACGAACATACAGTGGGCAAATGGCGGCGGCGCTTCCTGAAGGATCGCATCGAAGGGCTATTGGACGAGGCTCGCACGGGCAGGCCACGAAAAATCCATGATGATCAGATCGCTACAATGATTGAGCGGACGCTCCGCTCAATGCCAAAGGACGCAACGCACTGGTCGATCAGATCAATGGCGAAGGAGACTGGCTTCTCGCACACGACGGTCCGCAGGATCTGGACAGCTTTCGGCTTACAGCCACATCGGTCGGAGACCTTCAAGCTTTCCAGTGATCCGCTATTCGTCGACAAGGTACGTGACATCGTTGGACTTTATCTGTCACCGCCCAATCGGGCGATCGTGCTCAGCGTCGACGAGAAGAGCCAAATACAGGCCCTTGATCGCGAGCAACCGGTCCTGCCGATGATGCCTGGAATTCCGGAGCGGAGGACACATTCCTATGTCCGCCACGGCACAACCTCCCTGTTCGCCGCGCTCGACATCGCGTCAGGATTTGTGATCGGAAAATGCTACAAGCGCCACCGAGCCGTTGAGTTCCTGGACTTCCTGAAACAGATCGACGCGCAAATTCCAGACGGACTTGATGTTCACATAGTCATGGACAACTACGCCACCCACAAAACTGTGATGATCAAAACGTGGCTCGCGCGCAGGCCGCATTATCATGTGCATTTCACGCCAACATCCGCGTCATGGATCAATCAGGTCGAACGATGGTTCGCTGAGTTGACCCGAAAGCAGTTGCGACGTGGTGTCCATACCTCAACGAAGCAATTGGAAACGGACATCCGCGCCTTCATCGAGCGTCATAACGAAAGCCCAAAGCCGTATCGATGGACCAAGTCCGCCGATGAGATACTCGCGTCCGTCAAGCGCTTCTGTCAAAAAACCGAACGCACATTATGCTGCGAATTTTAGATTCAGATGACTAGGCTCAGGACTCATTGATTAGAGCCAGAAGATTACAGTTGCTGCGATGCAGATTGCGGACATGAAGGTATGAGCGCACCTATCATAACGGGTGTGGATGCGCCTCCAATCTTTCAACCGACCAAACATGTTCTCGATCTTGTGCCTCTGGCGGTAGAGGATTTTATCGTGAGCAATTGGTATTTTGCGGTTTGCTTTTGACGGGATGCATGGCTCAATACCGCGCACTGTCAGGGCGTTGCGGAACCAGTCAGCATCATAGCCTCTGTCTCCCAGCAACGCCTTTGCTTTCGGCAAGGCATCAAGCATGAGGGCTGCTCCTTTGTAGTCGCTCATCTGTCCTTCGCTGAGCAGCAAGACCAAGGGGCGACCTTGCTGGTCGCATACCGCATGAAGTTTTGAGTTCAATCCACCCTTGGTGCGCCCGATATATCGGGGAATAGCCCCCTTTTTAGCAGACTGGCTGCTGTCCGGTGTGCTTTTAGGTGAGTAGCGTCAATCATCAAACGCTCGGGTCTGGGTCCTTTGCTGGCCAACTGAGCGAAGATTTTATTAAAGACACCAAGACGGCTCCAGCGCACGAAGCGATTATAGATCGTCTTGTGGGGTCCGTACTCTTTAGGCGCATCCCGCCAGCGAAGTCCATTACGGATCACAAAAATGATCCCGGAGATCACCTTCCGATCATCAACACGTGGAACCCCATGCGATAAAGGAAAATAAGGTTCAATTCGACGCATCTGCGCGTCCGAAAGCCAAATCAAATCACCCATCTCGATGCCCTCCCAGATACGGAAGTGAATCAGATAATCGCCTGTTTGTGAATCCCTTTAACGGGTCCTGAGCCTAACTTTTACCATTTTTCAAAACGGAATGTGGTGGTTGAGTCGGATGGGGAGCGGTGTGCTGAGGCTCAGTGACAGCCCGAAGCCGCTGATCGTCACAGCGAGGGTTTGACGGGGTGGAGGTGAAGGCATACGCTCCTTCAAACACTTTGAGTAATGCAAAGCTCAATGCAGAGTTGCACTCATCGACAAGACAAGTTG
>CAIJTV010001310.1:0-3406 GCA_903823635.1 uncultured Planctomycetaceae bacterium | reverse complement strand
GCGTCTTTGCGTGAGATGTTTTTTTCACGCGAAGGCGCGAAGCCGCAAAGGGAACAAGAATCGCATTGGTTGTGCGTCATGGCAACGTGGGTGTTGCTCAAAGCTGCGTACCCCTGAATTGTTTTTTTGCTGGAGCATGGCTTCCTTTGGTCTCTTTGCGTCCTGGCGTCTTTGCGTGAGATGTTTTTTTTCACGCGAAGGCGCGAAGCCGCAAAGGGAACAAGAATCGCATTGGTTGTGCGTCATGGGAACGTGGGTGTTGCTCAGGGCTGCATACCCCTGAATTGTTTTTTTGCTGGAGCATGGCTGCCTTTGGTCTCTTTGCGTCCTTGCGTCTTTGCGTGAGATGTTTTTTCACGCGAAGGCACTAAGGCGCGAAGGAAACAAGAATCGCATTGGTTGTGCGTCATGGCAACGTGGGCGTTATTCAAGACGTCAGTTCCCTCTGTTTCATTGTTGTCCGAGCGGTTCTGAATTGATTCTCTTCGTGTGAGTCGGACCTGAATATCTGAACGGTCATGGCATAAGTTGTCGTGATCGCTGACAGATGAGGCTTCACAGGGTATGTTGCGGAGGTCCCAGCATCGCCTCAACATACAGGACCTCATTTATTATGGCTGATTCCGCTTCCTCGCCGACAACTCCACACGGATCCGGTGGTCACGTCAAAATTGTGATTGGCCTTGTGATCGGGCTGATCCTTGGCATCGCAGGCAACTGCCTGCAGAAGCCGGATCTGGGTGGTGGCTGGGTTCAAAAGGCATTCGGGGGCATCGTGGGCTTCGTCGATCGCAGCCTGCCGAAGTCGGAAGCCAGTGAGCCCGAAGGTGCGGCAAGAGGTCGAGCTGTCGCGTTCGTAGTTTCGGTGGCCGAACCGATCGGCAAACTGTTTCTTCGCATAATGCAGATGATGGTTTTACCGCTGGTGTTTTCTGCACTCTATCTGGCGGTCGTCGATGTCGGAGATCTTCGCAAGCTGGGCCGCATTGGATTGGTCACGTTGTTTTACACTGGCATACTGTCGATCTCGGCAGTCCTGATTGGAGTGACTCTTGTCAATGTTGTGCAGCCGGGAAAGACGATCTCGGATGACGTCCGGACAACTTTGACGGAGAAGTATGCGGCTAAGGCGACAGAGGGCGTTGCGAAAGCAGACGCCGCGAAAACACTCGGGCAGACGCTTGTGGACTTATTGCCGGAGAATCCCGTGCAGGAAATGGTCGGAGCGGTCGACGGGTCGTCCAAAGGGAACGGCATGCTGGCCGTCATGTTCTTTGCCCTTTTGTGTGGCATCGCGGCTACGACCAAACTATCTGAGACGGCCACGTTGACTTCGGTCATGCGCGGGATGTATGAAATCTCCATGACCATCATAGGCTGGGCTCTGAAGCTGGCCCCATTGGGAGCCGGCTGCCTGGTTTTTGTGGTCTCGACACAGATGGGCACCGATGTTTTGCGAGCCTTGGCGGCGTTTGTTGGAGTCGTACTGGGCGGGCTCGCGATTCATCTGATCGTCGTCTATTCCACAGTACTGCGACTCTTTGGTCGTCGATCGCCCGTGGAATTCTTTCGCAGCATATCTGATGCGATGTTTGTGGCGTTCAGCACGTCCTCATCGAGTGCCACGCTGTCCACGTCTTTGAAGGTTGCTCAGGAAGAACTCAAGTTGCGCCCCGAAACGTCGAACTTTGTCTTGACCGTTGGAGCGACAGGCAATCAAAACGGCACGGCCTTGTTTGAAGGCGTGGTTGTGTTGTTTCTGGCTCAGGTGTTTGGCGTGGACCTCACGCTCGGGCAGCAGTTCACCGTTGTGTTGATGTCGGTGCTGGCCGGAGTTGGCACAGCCGGTGTTCCTGGTGGCTCGATCCCACTGATCATTGTTGTTTTGAAGTCTGTCGGAGTTCCAGCGGACGGAATCGCGATTATTCTGGGAGTCGACCGTTTGCTGGATATGTCACGCACGCTGGTCAACGTCGTGGGAGACCTCGTCGTGGCGACCTGTGTTGATGCATCAACACCGCAGCAACGATAGCCACCATTTTTGGACTGCGACACACCGCTGTTCCGGCCTCCAGCATCGCTCCAATTCCGAAAGTCCGGACCATGAATCTGCGATTGATAAAGCTCTTCACGTTCCTCAGCCTGTTATTGTCGGCCACTGCATTACTCGGGCAGACATCAGAACCCGTTGTCGTCGTGGTCCCCTCAGCGCCGGTCGCTGCAGACGTTGCCACGCTGATCGAGAAATCTCGAGTGGAATGGAGCGTTCCAGGACTGTCCGTGGCGATCGTGAAAGACGGGCAGGTGTTTTTGTCGAGCGGTTTTGGAGTTCGTGAGTTCGGCAAAACGGAAGTCGTCGATGGAGACACGTTATTTGCGATCGCATCGAACTCAAAAGCCTTCACGGCCGCGGCCATTGCAATGCTTGATGAAGAGGGAAAGCTGAAATGGTCGGACCGAGTCCAGCAGCATCTGCCCTGGCTGGAGTTGTACGATCGATATGTTTCGACGGAGCTACGCGTTGATGATCTGCTGTGTCATCGCAGCGGACTTGGAACATTCAGCGGTGATCTGCTTTGGTGGGGTACACCGTATACGCCGGAAGATGTTTTGCGGCGAGCACGGCATTTGTCAGTGAAGGGGCCGTTTCGTGCCTCCTATGGCTATTCGAATCTGATGTATCTGGCCGCTGGTGAGGTGATTCATAAAGCCAGCGGACAGACATGGCAGAGTTTTGTCGAACAGAGAATTCTGCAGCCTGTCGGGATGGATCGATCGGTCACATCAATCAAGGCTCTGGATGCGAAAGGAAACTTCGCAACGCCTCATAAGTCGCTGGTTGAAGGCGTGAAAACGATCCCATGGTACAACTGGGACACGATGGCCGCGGCGGGCGGGATTATTTCCAGTTCGAACGACATGGCGAAGTGGGTGCGAGTGCAGTTGGATCGAGGTCGCATTGATGATTCACGCCGGTTGTTTTCGGAGACTTCCTCATTTCGCATGTGGTCACCACACACGATTATCCCTCTGAACGCCGCCGCACAGAAACGTTCGCCGACAACTCATTTTCGCGCCTATGGCCTCGGCTGGAACCTGGCGGACTACAAAGGTCGGATGCTGGTTTCTCATGGCGGCGGTTACGACGGGATGTATTCGCAGGTGATGCTGGTTCCGGAAGAAAAACTAGGGATCGTGGTGTTGACGAACAGCATGACCGGTCTTCCCTCAGCGCTGGCCAATACGATTGTTGACGAGTTTCTGGGCGGAGAAAAACGTCCGTCGCTTTTGGAGGGGTTGGAACGCGATCGAAAGGATCGGGAGGCGTTCTCTAAACGCGTGAGTGACGTGACTGCTCAAAAGGTCGCGGACACTCAACCCGGTCGCAGTATGGAAGCCTGTCTCG
>CAIJTV010001309.1:0-3246 GCA_903823635.1 uncultured Planctomycetaceae bacterium | reverse complement strand
CATACGGAAAGCATGGACGTTTCGACGACACTTGTCAAGACAAGCGTCTGCGCATGAAAAAACGGCATCCCTGCCGTTTCAACGTTGAGCCATTGGTCATTAATGTAGAAACATGCTTACAAGGGACCTTTAAGCCCCAATGCGGAGATCTCTCTGAGATCCGCATTCGCCAGCGTCCAGAACCTTGTGTGAACAGGAGGCTGGCGATCCGAAAACGATGATTCTACGAACCAAAGCTGGTCCGAATTACTTGGCTGGTGCTGGTGCTGCTGGAGCAGCCGGAGCTGCTTCAGCTGGAGGTGCAGGTGCATCAACGGCAGCTGGAGCTGCTGCTGCTGGAGCGGCAGCTGGTGCAGCTGTTCCGCAAGCCCCGCTTGCACATCCAGTGCTGGCGCCACATGATGATTCACAGCTTGGTGTGCCGCAAGATGATCCGCAGCTGCTACCACATGATGATTCACAGCTAGGTGCTGCTTCGCAGCAAGTTGGAGCTGGAGCACTGCAGCAGGTTGGAGCAGCTTCGCAGCAGGTTGGTTCTGGCTTGCAGCACTTTACGCGGGCTGGCTTGCACTTCTGGACTTTGCACTTAACCGGCTTGCACTTAGCAGGCTTGCAGCAGCTTCGACCGGCTTCTGCAGTATTGGTGAGCAGCAATGCTGCCAACGCGAGGACGAGACCGAATGTTCGCATGGTAAAACCCCTTGTTCTCTTCACGGCTGTGTTTCAGCCAGTTGGCCTGTGCAAGGTCTTGGAAAACACTTCCAAACCCCGTTGGCCACTCAAAACTCCAATGCACGCTATCTTGACTGACCGGAATCTGTCAAACAACCTGCCTAATTTTCCATCATTCGGCCCTGCTGTTGGAGGTGAGGCCAACCAAATCCTCGGGAATTCGCTGAACTTCGCCCGCTTCGTTGACGCAGGCAATGACGGAATTTGCCTCTGCGAGCAATTCTTCGCCTCGACAGAGTCTGTACGAATGTTCAAGTTTCGCCGGGGTGACTCGGGCGATTTCCGTATGCAAAGTCAACAGGTCGTCATATCGCGCAGGGCGGCGATACCGCACGTCGATTCGTGCGACGACAAAGTACAGTTTAAGTTCTTCCATCCGCCGGTAGCTGCCACCCTGTGCTCGAAAGAGTTCCGTGCGGCCGACCTCAAAGTAGCAGAGATAGTTTGAGTGGTGCAGGAATCCCATAGCGTCCGTCTCGTTGTAGCGGACGCGAATCTCGGTAGAGTGCTTAGTGATCATGGTTCGGGATGAAATCATGGTTTGGGAGTTGGGTGCATAGAAAACGACCGGAAGCAGGTTCTTCTTTTATGGTGGCGGCATCAAGTGATTCGGCAGAGTTTCATGGTCGTGACCTTCAGTCGCTGATCTTTGTCTATGGTTCTCTCAAACGCGGTTACGGCCTACATCATCTTCTTGTGGGACAGGCCTTTCGTGGTCCTGCGACGACGTGTCCGCTCTACCGTATTTTTGACCTCGGATCTTATCCCGGTCTCGTAGACTGGCCAGAAGGACTTGCGGTGCAAGGCGAGGTGTATGAGGTGGATACGGAGTGCCTCAAGAGACTTGATGAAGCCGAGGGCGTCGATGAAGGGCTGTATGCTCGCCGAGTCATCAAGCTGCAGCCTCCCTTTGATGGCGTTGAGACTTCTGCCTGGTTCTGGCTCAACAAAGTTGCCGGACTACGGGACTGTGAGACCAGCTGGCCTTGAGTTGATGGGACTGTTTTTCGCAATCAGATATTCGATGCTGCCGGAGGTCGCTTGAGATTCAATACTGCTGACATTCTCGCTGCCCGCGGACCTCGGAACGCCGTGAACGTGTTCCGCCCCTACCATTTTCTGGTAGAGAATGAGTTTTCACGTCATCGTCGTCTAGAGAGTGTTGCCACGATTTTTCTGACCAATCGTGAGTGTCCATTTCATTGCCTCATGTGCGATTTGTGGAAGAACACCACAGAGCAGACTACTCCAGTGGGAGCGATTCCGCAGCAGATTGATTTTGCTCTGCAGCAGTTGCCGGTTGCTCAGCACATCAAGCTGTACAACAGTGGAAACTTCTTTGATCCGAAAGCGATCCTGCGTGCTGACTGGCCTCGAATTGCTGAGCGGGTTCGACACTTTGACACTGTGATCGTGGAAAACCATCCTTCGCTTTGCAATGACCGATGCGGCGAGTTTCAGCAATTGTGCGAGACACAACTGGAGGTTGCTCTGGGGCTGGAGACTTCGCACCCGCAAACGCTCGCCCGGCTCAACAAACAAATGACAGTGGATGATTTTGCTCGTGCCTGTGAATCGTTGCAAAAGCAGAACATCATGATTCGAGCGTTTGTGCTATTGAAGCCACCTGAGACATCGGAAGAGCAGGGGATTGAGCGGGCTATCAACTCGGTCCGCTTTGCGTTCGAGTGTGGCGTTGATTGTTGTGCCGTGATTCCGGTAAGAACCGGCAACGGAATTATGGAGCAACTTGCGTCTGCCGGGCTGTTCTCACCGCCTCGTTTGTCTTCGCTGGAGATCGTGCTGCGAGAAACCTTGTCCTGGAATCGTGGTCGAGTGTTTGCCGATTTATGGGATGCCGCACAGTTTGCAGATTCTGCCGAGTTGGCCGTGTTGCAGATCTCAAGACTTGAACAGATGAATCTGACACAATCCGTTACCTGAAAATTGTGATGCTGCTTCCACCTTACCCATCTCAGTGACAGATTCGTCATGCCCGTACTATCTCCCGACGTTTTAATTCTCGGCTCCGGATTCGGCGGAAGTCTACTGGCCCTGATATTGGCTCGAGCGGGAAAGTCGGTGGTCATGGTGGATCGCAGTCGACATCCCAGGTTCGCGATCGGCGAATCATCGACCCCACTCGCGGATCGCACTTTGGCTCAGATGGCCGATCGATATCAACTTCCCGAGTTACGCCCGTTGTGTCATTGGGGATCATGGAAACGTGTGTATCCGGATCTTCTGTGTGGGAGGAAGCGAGGCTTTACCTATTTTGATCAGACCAGCGATCAGGATGTTTCGATTGAAAATTTCGATCATCATCATCGACATTCTCGATGTGCTTGCCGCTCTTCTTCGACGTATCAAGCTTTGCCTGAAGTGCTTTAATTCTCTCGAGACCGGCTTTTGCCGCCGTGTTTTTGCCATCGATATGGCATGCTTTTGTGTAGCTTTGGCTTGCGTTGTCGATACGTGTTGCCAGCGCCACGGATGTATCAGCCAGCTGAGCAT
>CAIJTV010001308.1:0-3611 GCA_903823635.1 uncultured Planctomycetaceae bacterium | reverse complement strand
GGTTTTGGTGGCGATCATCGGCAGGTCGGAATGTTCCGGGTGCAGCCCGGCCAGAGGGTTGGCTTCGATAAAGCTTGGCTGACCATTGCCATCGGAACGCAGGTCGATACGACCTCCATCGCGGGCCTTCAATGCTCGCCATGACTCCAATGCGATACGTTCGGCTTCGGCGACTTCCGAGTCGTTCGACGAACTGACCAGGTCGTAGCGAACGAGTTCTTCGCAGCGTTCCTTGTTAATATAGCTGTAGGCTCCCGGTTCGGCATCTGACAGCAAAACGATCTCGAGGGTACCCAGCACGCGAGCTTCGTCGCCGGTGCCAAGAATTCCCACGGTGAACTCGCGACCACAGAGATACGTTTCCACAAGAACTGGTTGCCGGAACTTCTTCAGGAGGCTCGTGCAGACTTCGCGAAGTTCCTCGACAGAGGAAATACATGACGCCGGTGAAACGCCCTTACCGGTTCCTTCGGCGATTGGCTTCGCGAACAACGGGTAAGGAAGATCAACATCCTCAACATCAGAGATCTGTTCAACCACCGCAAAGCGAGCGGTCGGCAGTCCGGCCTTTTCTACCAGAGTCTTCGTAAGGCCTTTATGCAGACACACGGCCATTACGACCGGATCAGCAAACGTGCAGGGGATTTCGTAAGCTTCCAGCAAGGCCGGAACCTGGGCTTCGCGAGCGATCCCGTGCATGCCCTCGCAAATATTGAAGACCAGATCCCAGCGGTCTCCAGCGGCCAGACGTGTTACTAATTGTCGAACATGACCGATGCGATCTGTTTCATGTCCGGAACTCCGGATGGCATTCTCAATCGAATCGATCGTGTCAGCGCGATCAAACTCGGCGGTGGCTTCTTCATCATATCCGGCCGCCAGATACTCGTCTCGCAGGTCGTAGGTCAGCCCAATCTTCATCGCACGTCTTTCAGAGCCACAGTCCGAGGTTGAAGAACTCAGCACGCCCCGAAGGACGGGCTGTTGATTAATCGTTTTAACGGCAAGCCGCAGGCGTCGGTACGCCATTTTACGCCCACGCTTGCGGCTCGCCGTTAAACGAAAACGTTCATTGCGCGAATAAATCAACCGCGCTATCAGCAGCCCATTGGCTCATAAATGGAAAGGTTGCAGTTTTCAGGCGAAGCGTAGCAAAACCAATTGAATCTATGATGGTTGATATTGCGGCTGGAGATCAGGATTCGCACATTTCTTCATAAAGCTGAGCCCGAAGTCGCTCGGCGTCGTCTCGATCCATCCCCAGCGTTGGCAGCAATTCGGCCCCCGGTGCGAGCAGTTCCAGCGGACATCCGGAAGCTGGCTGAGCTGTCAGGCCCTCCGCGGTATAGTCGAACGGATAGAGTCGACAAACGATTGGGCGATTCTCCACAGGCAGGCGACAGCCATTGGGCCCGAGGAAAAAGCAGTCGCCGTTGTTGACCTGCTTGACAACTCGGCGAGTTCCATCAGGCCGAAACACGTGCTTGTGCCAGAACGGATCCTCGATTTGCTGGTCATAAACCGGATAGCCCGGAGCCCTGAATTCAGTGAACTCAACGCCCTCTGCAAACGGCTGCATCCTTCGCACATCCGCCAGCGACACGTAAATCTCCGAATCCTGACAGCACGTTCGCTGATGTCGCGAACAACGTACACAAAGAAATTCCTCAGCCATGAGACCTTCCTGATCCTTTGCCCAGCGAACCAATCTGCGAAATTCGTGGACGAATTGTATCGAGAACGAATTCCGAGTCGATTCTTTGGTAATCTCGTCTCAATCATGCGACCAGAAATGTGCTGCTTGGTTTTCAGCGGTGCCGTCAGACGTTAAAACATCCGTTCCCGCCTCGTACTCTGTCACTGCCCGGAAATCGGTTCGTTAAACTCACCAAGATGTGTACCGCACAATTGGTTCCTGCCCCCTGTTTCCAGGCCATGGACATCCTTCCGTTGGAGTGAATGAAGATGAATCGCGTGTCTACGCTGTGTGTGTTCGCTGGATTGTTATTTGGGGCGATACCTGAAGGAAACGGTCAGGATGTCAAAGGTGCCGCGCCGGCAACGGCGACACTCAGGCATTCTGATTTAAGCGTCTATCAAGCCGACGATGGAACTTTGAAGCCTATCCGCACAGCGGATGACTGGGCGATTCGTCGCAAGCAGATTCTGGCCGGAATGCAGGAAGCGACAGGCCCGCTTGCTCCACACAAACAGCAGCCGGCGTTCGACATTAAGATTACTGAAGACATCCGTATCGAGGGCGTGCGACGCCTGACGATGACGATTGCCATCGACGAATCGGATCGACTGCCGCTCGACCTGTATCTTCCCAAAGCTGTTGCCGACTCCGTCGACGCAGGGAAACTGCTGGACGCTGAAGGCACCGCGAAACTGGCCGCGATGGTGGCGTTGCATCCGACCGGTGCCGCAGGAAAGCGAATTGTCGCTGGCGAAGGAAAGGCTGGTCGGCAGTACGGCGTCGAGATGGCTCAGCGAGGCTATGTCGTAATCGCTCCGGACTATCCATCATTCGGCGAATATGAAAAGTACGATTTCGCGGGCGACAAGTACATTTCGGGAACCATGAAGGGCATCGTCAATCACATGCGCTGCGTGGATCTCCTGTCGGCTCTGAAGTTTGTTGACGCAGAACGCATCGGAGCCATTGGGCATTCGCTCGGTGGACATAACGCGATCTTTCTGGGTGTCTTCGATGAACGTGTCAAAGTGATCGTTTCCAGTTGCGGCTGGTGCCCGTTTCACGATTACTACGGCGGCAAGATCGCAGGCTGGACAAGCGATCGCTACATGCCACTGCTGAAGGACAAGTATGAACTGAATCCGGATCTTGTTCCGTTCGACTTCTACGAACTAATTGCCGCTCTGGCACCGCGAACATTTATTTCTGTGTCACCGGTAGAAGACGCCAACTTCGACATCAATGGTGTGAAGAAGGCGATCCCGGTTGCGGGTTCCATTTATGCAATGTTGAAGGCTCGCAGTGAGCTGATTCTGCTCACACCGGATTGCGACCATAATTTTCCGACGGACATGCGACTGCAGTCTTATGGCGTGATGGATCGAGTGCTCAAGCATACACCGGATGCATTCGAACCGGACTACGCCGCCGAGCTTCCTCGTATTGCGGCTCACGAACCGGCCGATGCCCTGTCCACTTTTCAGTTGGTCGACGGTTTCGAAATGCAGCAGATCGCTTCAGAACCACTCGTGACCGATCCAGTCGCGATGTCGTTTGATGCCGATGGACGTTTGTTCGTGGCGGAGATGCGAGACTATTCCGAACAGGACAAGGAGGCTCTTGGAGCCATTCGAGTGTTGCTCGACACTGACAACGATGGCAAGTTCGACAAGAGCCATGAGTTCGCTCAGGGGCTGAGCTGGCCGACCGCGATTATCTGTGCCAACGATGGCGTGTTCGTTGGAGCAGCACCAGATCTTTACTTCCTGAAGGATACAGACGGCGACTTCAAAGCCGACGTGAAAGAACTGGTCTTCACCGGGTTCGCTCGCAACAACGTTCAGGGACTGATCAACAGCTTTCATTGGGGACCGGACAATCGCATTTATGGTTCTGCCAGCACGGTTGGTGG
>CAIJTV010001307.1:0-3287 GCA_903823635.1 uncultured Planctomycetaceae bacterium | reverse complement strand
CGGATCACCGCGTTTGCCGAGAACCTCCGTCAGCACCGCCTCTCCCGGCCGACTGGCGGTCGGGAAACGCAGCATTTCGATCACGACTTTGTCGTTCGGCTTCGCACCCTTGGCACCAGGGTCGCCGACGTGAATCGGGGCCGTGAAAGCGGTCCCGTCGATTTGAACGAAGCCCTGATCACCGGATTCGATATACGTCCCGACAAAGATACTGGTCGCCCGTTCGACGATCTTCTCAACAATGCCGCATCGCTGACCATTCGCACGCCGCTTTGCCGACACACGAACGAGCACATTATCTCCGGTCTGGGCATCTCTTACGTCGCGGGGCGCCACATAAACATCGTTATCTTTTTGCGAGGGATCTTTCTGGGCTGGAATTACAAACGCCGCGCCGCTGCTGATTTTACGCAGCACTCCGGCAACCAGCCCGGCACTGCCGCGAGGACGCAGCCTTCCTTTCTTGTCCTGCCGAATGCGACCGGCTTCGATTAATGTGGCCAGTGCATCTTTGAATTCAGCAAACTGCGGCTTCGAAACCTGCATGGATTTTGCAAGAATCGAAGTCGTCGCCGGCGCGTAATCAACAGCGTTGAAGATGGCCAGAATGCGGGATTCAAGCGAGGACTTATCTCGTGAGTTGCCCATGGGTTCACCTTTATGAACATTGTCAGAACAACATCACCAAACCAAAATTGGCGAACGGCAGAGCGTTAGCCCTCCGAGCACTGCGAATGAGACTCGGAGGGCTGACACCCTGCCGCTCGCCCGAAATAGCTACTTCTTCGGCATCATGAACCCGAACAGATCTCTCACCTGATCTTCAGTCAGTGAATCCAGCATTCCGTCCGGCATCAATGACTTGCCAGTGTTGCGAGTTTCCTCGACATCACCGCGCGAAATCGAAAGCTGCTCTTTGTCTGTCTGAATGACCAGGGTCTGTTCTGTTTCTGAAACAACGACCCCGGTTATGACTCGACCATCTTTCAATGCCAGAACTGAGGTCGTGAACTGTTTTGGAACGACAGAGCTGGGGTCGACGATGTTCATCAACAGATATTCGAGGTTGCTGCGATTTGCCCCCGTGAGGTCCGGAGCAATCGCTTTGCCTTCACCGTAGAGCTTGTGACAATTCGCACAAGACTTCTTGAAGATTGCCGCACCGTTGTCACGATCAGCTTTGGCAATCGTTTCCGGAGTCAGCACAGCCTGCCACTTTTTGATGGCAGCAATTCGAGCTTCCGGGGTTTCCTGAATCACGCCCCATTTTTCTTCAAGCACACTCTTAACTCGGTCGTTACCGAACGCCGTCATCTGACGAACCTGAGCAGCTGTCAGCTCACGAGCATCAATACGCCCGCCTTCGATGGCACCGATCAGCTCCAGAGCATAGCTCTCACGACTGGCCATCGTATCAATCGCCAGTCCACGATTTCCGTCTTTGAATCCACCCATCCGCTGCAGCAATTGCTTGGCCGTATCCGGATGATCGAAGCCGGCGAGTGCTGTAATGACGGTTGAATAAACAGCACGGTCGCCGAGCAAATTAAAGAACATCGGAATCGAATCCGCATCTTTCGCCTGTGCCAATGCCAGGATTGCTTTATCACGAGCCACATAATCGGCGGCCGAATCACCCGCCAACTTACGCAGACCATCCATGGACGCTCCATCTCCGAACAAGACTCCCAGTGATTCACCAAGCACCTGCACATCTTTGGATTCACTGGCCTTGAACTGCTTTTCAATCGTCGCCCAATCTTTCGGAGCGTCAACCTTGGCTCGACCGGCCAATCCCGTAATGAAGCCCGTCAGCAATTCAGCCGCGCGATCATTCTTCTTCGCATCCACCTGCTTGCCGATGTGGAGCAGGGCGGTGTTCGCATTGTCGGCATCTCGGTCAATATCATTGGCCAGTCGACGAACTGCAAACATCTGAAGCTTAGGAGTTGACTCCAGAAGTTGCACAGCACCTTTTCGCAGGACCACAGGCTCAATCGCGTACCATGTCATCAACGTGAGCTGATTTTCCGCGGCAATTGTCTGTGCATTCGCGGCACAGCCAATAACGGCTTCCATCAATCCGCCACGTTGATTCTCGTCAAACTTCTGCATCACTGAAACAATCGCCAACAGAACGTTGGCCGGTTGTTCTTTGGCGGCAACCTTTTTCAAGGTCTCAAAATGGGCATTGCGACGGTCAGACGTCGAAGCAACCAGTTGAATGGCCTGAGCCAGCACAAGCGGATCTGAAGAACTCAGAGCCCCTTCCAACTGAGTCTTGTTGTTGCCACCGTAAGCTTCAGTAAATAACAGCTGGCTTACAGATTCATACCCAGTCATCGGCGCGAGTGCTCGTCCGGACAGTTCGCCGCTGGCAACCAGTTCCTGACGAATTCGACGCCCATGACGGCCGAACCAGTCGCCTTTGTTTATCCAGTCGTTATTCAGGAATGCCAGCTTATTGTTTCCCTTCAACACGGCAGCCTGAGAAGTCGTGAGCTTCGGAGTTCCGTAAGCAATTCGATAAATACGGCCGCTGGTGCGGTGCACGCCGTCATGGTCATGACACTCACCATTGTCCGACCAGTCTGAAACGTAGATCGCCCCTTCAGGCCCCATCTTGATATCGATTCCGCGGAACCATGGATTCTTCACGATCATGAAGTCCGGCTCTCGCTTGCCCACGTAACCGCTGCCTTGGCGATCCAGTTGATTCACGTTCATGCGACGACCGTGAGTATTGCACATGAAGATCTTTCCGAAGTATTCCTTCGGAAAATTGTCTCCCTGATAAATCAAACCACCAACGTGCGAGTGCCCACCGCCCAGATCGTTGGCCACTCCGTCACGGCTTTCATTCCACTTCGTCTTCGTGTCCCAGTGGTAATGGTCGGCCGTCATGTCCATCAGCTCGTAAGCATGAGGATTGAAGTCCTGACCATACATCCGCTGATACCGCGCGCCGGGAATGACGTGCCAGAGATGTCCCTGAACATTGTTCGTCATGAAGAACTGACCGTCGGGGTTGTAGTCGAGCCCCCACGGATTGGTCGTGCCATTGCAGACGACTTCAATCGTATGCTTTGTCGGGTGATATCGCCAAACGCCGCAATTCATGAAGGGGCGTTCTTCTTTTGGAGTACCCGGCACACCCGGATATGACGTATCCACAATCCCGTGACGACCATAGAGCCAACCATCCGGCCCCCAGATCAGACCGCTCACAAAGTTGTGGCCGCAATCCTTGCTCCAGCCGTCCAGCATAACGACAGGCTCACTGTCCG
>CAIJTV010001306.1:0-7586 GCA_903823635.1 uncultured Planctomycetaceae bacterium | reverse complement strand
TCGAACCAACGACCTCCACGATGTCAACGTGGCGCTCTAACCAACTGAGCTAATCGTCCTTGTGGCGGGGAATTTATCGTGCGGCGAGGAGAAAAGCAAACTGCCGATTCCGGAAATCCCACAGGCTGCCGAGATGAAGAATTCCGCCAGACCGTACAGCCGGAATCAGCGGTAAAGCTGATCCCGGCTGGTGGGGTTGAACAAATTGGTGCGTTAGTATGCTGCACCAGAAAGTAGCCGGATTCGTGAGAATTCGGATGCCTTCCACGGAGTCGCACCGAATTCTTACGAATTCGGCTACCACACAGAAATCAACCGGGGGCTAACGCCCTGCGGCTAATAATGCGAACTGCCTTAGAACTCTTCCAAAATCACGCCGTTGGCATTTCGCGGGCGTAGTCGAACATTGGAGATGACAAGTAGCGTTCTCCGGAGTCCGGCAGAATTACGACGATTGTCTTCCCGGCGGCTTCCGGGCGAGCGGCGATTTTCAGAGCGGCGGTCATCGCGGCTCCGCAACTGATCCCGCAGAGGATGCCTTCTTCCCGAGCCACTCGTGGAGCCATCTCCATCGCTTCTTCGTCAGTCACCTGGATCACTTCATCCACAATCGACATGTCCAGAATATCCGGCTTGAAGCCAGCACCAATGCCCTGAATGCGATGCTTACCGGGTGCGCCGCCGGAGAGAACCGGGCTTGAGGCTGGTTCAACGGCGATCGACTTGATGTTAAGTCCCTTCTCATGCTTCAGGTAACGAGTGACCCCGGTGATTGTGCCGCCGGTGCCAACACCCGAAACGAAGTAGTCCACTTTGCCAGCGGTGTCTTCAAAGATTTCCGGACCCGTTGTGCGAAAGTGAATCTCGGGATTCGCAGGATTCTTGAACTGTTGAGGAATATAACAGTTGGCCTTCTGAGCCAGCTCTTCCGCGCGAGAGATCGCGCCTTTCATTCCTTCGGCACCTGGAGTCAAAATCAGGTTGGCACCGAAGGCTCGCAGAATCATGCGACGTTCAATGGACATTGTTTCAGGCATCGTCAGCGTCAGCTTGTATCCTCGAGCCGCACAGACATAAGCCAAAGCAATGCCGGTGTTCCCGCTGGTGGGTTCCACAACTTCCATGCCGGGCTTCAGCTTGCCGGATTTCTCAGCTTCCCAGATCATCGCAGAGCCGATGCGGCACTTCACGCTGTAAGCCGGATTGCGACCTTCGATTTTAGCGAGGATGGTGGCCTTGAGCCCGTTGGTGAGCCGGTTGACTCGCACAAGAGGCGTCCGTCCGATCGTTTCAGAATTGTCAACAAAAATGGCCATGTGGGAATCAACCTTTCTCGGAGTAACGTCAACGATCCGCGGACGCCTCAGACATTTGTTTGTCGGCGACGCGGTTTGATAAATCCTTCAAGACGCGTTTCATAGCAAAACTGGCGGAAATTGGCGAAGTGAAATCCACGGACAGGCGCATCGAGAGAAGAAAACGTAGGTTGGATAGGCAGAACAGGGGCTCTCAGGGCCAGTGCTGCGTCAAGACTTGATTGTCGGGAGAGATAGGTTTTCAGGGCTGTCGAAGCCCAGTCGGACAGGAATGTCCAACCTGCCAGCGACGAGAAAATCTTTCGTCTGGATAGAGGATTCCCGCATTCGTTGCGCAGGTATTTCGTGAACATCAGTGTCGCGATGACTGAAGTTAACAGGTGATTAACCGGTACTTAACTGAGGCATGGAAAACTCCCACTGATCGATGTTCAGCGATACGCTCAACATATCGCTCAGCAATCCTGCAGACATGCTGACTGAAGCAGCGAAGTCAGACAACAGGATGAAATCTGGTCAGCAGTGCTATTTTCGATCGAGGGAAAAATGATGACCACCCTCAGCACTCTGCTTGAGCAGCGTTGCACTCACAGCGCGCGATCGAGGTGATGGAACTGACAGGAATTGCCGGAAGAGCAGGTTCGTCAGTCTGGAATTCGAAAAACGAGGGATGAATCTTCGAGAGAGAAGTTCATTGGCCTGAGGTTTGCCTTGAGGTCATGCCAAGTCCCCCAATGACTCCATGGAAGATAGTTTAAGAGGCACTAACAAAACCGCGACAGATATTCATTCCGGTCGCTTTCGCTGAGTGATCCCGGAATCTTTGCCGGAGCCAGTTGCGGTTTTGTCAGGCGTTCAAGTCAAAGGAGATTATGCCGTGTTGAACAAGATTGTATTCCGAAAGATTCGAGAGATCTGGTTTCCTCTGGCCATGATGGTGATCGCATTCGTGTCACTGTTCGACACGTATCTGATCTGGCATTTTGAAGAGGAAATGTTGTCGATGGAAGAGAATCCGATTGGTTATTGGCTGCTGCAAATTGACAATGGAAGAATTGGGATTTTCGTTCGCACAAAACTTGCTGGAACAATTTGTGTCCTTTCAACACTCCTTGTGATGTGGCGATTGCGAAGTCGAATTGTATTCCCGGTCACAACGTCAGTGGCCTCTTATCAGGTTGGGTTATTCTTTTATCTGACGGTTGTCTGAGCTTCTCGCAACATCGCATTGATGCAGTGAGGCAATCCGTTTGGCTGGCGGATGTCGATACCGTCTGCTGTTGGTTGCTTCCGCCGGTTGAGCGTCCGGGCATGAAGTGCAGGTAAAAGAGCTCATTGCGTTTCATTCAACGATTAAAGTTGTGGAAGAAGCACGGCTTTTGTGCAATGGTTGCCAGAACGGGTTCTGGAAGCCATGGCGAACCGCTCGCCATTTTCCGTGAAATGTGGCGGAAATCGGAGTTCGTAAATCTTTGCGTTGGCAGAGGCAGATGATTCGGCTTTTGCTAGGATGCTCGTGTCAGCAGAAACAGGTTCTGTGACACCCGCCAGTTTTGTAACAACGCAAGTGACGATCGCCATGGGAAGAAGTTTCGAAAATCGTAAGGCCTCGATCTTCAAGACCGCAGGTCAGAAATCCAAGCTTTATTCGAAGTACGGCAAGCAGCTTTATGTTGCGGCCAAGAACGGTGTGCCCGACCCTGACAACAATCCTGCTCTGCGGAGCATGATCGAACGTGCCAAGCGTGAGCAGGTGCCGAGCCACGTTATTGAAAAGGCGATTGAAAAAGCCAAGGGCGGCAGCGGCGAAGACTTTGCCACCGTCCGCTATGAAGGCTTTGGGCCCGGCGGCTGCACCGTGATTGTGGATTGTTTGACGGACAACAACAACCGTACGATCACTGATGTTCGCACTTGTTTTACACGCACAGGAGCCAAGCTTGGCCCAACCGGCTCTGTCGCTCACATGTTTGATCATCTGGCGATCTTCTCATTCAAGGGCGACGACGGAGATACCGTCCTGGAAGCTCTGCTGAATGCTGACATCAATGTTGACGATGTCGAAAGCAAGGATGGCCAGGTCACGGTATTCGCTCCGGCCAGTGAATTCTACAAAGCCAAAACCGCGTTGATGGAAGCATTCCCGAAGATTGATCTGGAAGTGCAGGAGATCACGTTTCATCCTCAGGCAAACAAAGATCTCAGTGCTGACGATGTACCGATGTTCGAGAAGTTTATGAACCTGCTTAATGATTGCGATGACGTGCAGGAAATTTATCACAACGCCGTTCTGCCGGAGTGATAAGAGTTGAGTGATCAGAATCCTCCGTCCCACGTCGCAACTGATAGTCAGCCGCCAGACACAAAGCTGGTGCGAGGTCTCGGGCTGCCTCAGTCAATTGCGCTGAATATTTCCAACATGGTCGGGATCGGGCCTTTTGTCACGATCCCCCTGTTCATCGCAGCCATGAACGGACCGCAGGCGCTGATTGCCTGGATCATTGCGGCTGTTCTGGTCATTTGCGACGGTCTGGTCTGGAGCGAATTGGGAGCGGCCTTGCCCGGAAGTGGCGGCACCTATCATTTCCTGCGGGAGATTTTTGGCCGCCATCGATCGCCGTGGGCTCGGCTATTGCCGTTTTTGTTTGTCTGGCAATTTCTGGTCAGCGGCACTTTGGAAGTTGCTTCGGGCTACATCGGCGCCATGCCGTACGTGGAATTCGTCTGGCCACAGATGACGGAAACTCTGAAGCAATGGCACATTCCCGGCGGTGCAAGTACTGTGGCCGCGTTTTGCTGTCTGATGGTGACGTGGCTGCTGTCGCGTCGCATTGACATTGTCGGCCAGATGGGGCTGATCCTGTGCGTTGGGACGATCATCACAGTAGCCGCGGTGATTGTGTCCGGGCTGATCCATTTCAACAGCGCGCTGATCACGCTGCCGCCCGATGCCTTCAAGATTAATGGCCAATGGGTTCACGGTCTTGGCGGAGCCATGCTGATCGCGATTTATGACTATCTGGGATACTACAATATTTGCCATCTGGGTGACGAAGTTCGCGATCCTGGCAAGACGATTCCGCGTGCGGTGATCACTTCGGTCATTGTTGTGGCCAGCATTTATCTCACGATGAATCTGTCTATTATCGCAGTTGTTCCCTGGGAAGAAGCGATGAAGTCGACACAGATCGCTTCGCTGTTTATGGAGACGCTCTATGGCCATAAGGTTGCCGTCTGGTTTACAGGGTTGATTCTGTGGACGGTTCTGGCGTGTATGTTTGCGATCACTCTGGGGTATTCGCGGATCCCTTTTGCAGCGGCCATCAACGGAGATTTCCTGCCACAGTTTGCGAAGCTTCATCCGACTCGAAAGTATCCAGTCGTATCGTTGTGGACGTTAGGAGCATTGACGGCAGTGTTCTGCTATCTGCCATTGCAGACAGTCATTGAAGCGGCTGTCGTGGTGAGAATTCTGGTGCAGTTTATTGCTCAGATTCTGGCGCTGCATGTGCTCCGGACATCTCGCCCGGATGTCCCGATGCCGTTTCGCATGTGGTTTTATCCGATCCCCAGTTTGATCGCTTTGGCGGGCTGGTTGTTTGTGCTGGGAACCGTTCGCTGGCAGTTGTGGGGCGGCATGGCGGTCGTCATCGTCAGTGGCACGATTGTGTATTTTTTGTTCGTGCGAAAGCCGGTTGAGGATATCGGCGTGCCGAAGATCTGAGAGCGATTCAGATAAATGGAATGCGACGCGATGTCTGCGTGCGAAAGTTGAGCTCAGCACTGACGGCTGCGGCTTGCCGTTAAACGAATGACGGGATCAATGCTGCAACCACAGTACGCAGGCGATGGCAAGCAGAATTCGGTAGTACCCAAATGGCGTGAGTCCGTATTTCCCCAGTGCTCCCACCATAAAGCGAACGCTCAGGACAGCCGCCACGAAGGCTGTCACGAGAGCCACAAGCGGCATCGCGAGTCCGTAGTCGGCAATCATTTCTTTGCCATGCTTGAGGCCTTCATAGCCAGTGGCAGCGGTCAGAGTGACCAGGCCCAGCAGAAAGCTGAACTCGACCGACGCCATCATCTTCAGCTTCGCAAATCGACAGCCCAGAATTGTGGCGAGGCTGCGGCTGAATCCAGGCCAGAACGCCAGACACTGCAGAGTTCCAATGAGCAATGCGTCTGGCCGTGACATCTCAGAGATCTCTTTGCCCTCGTTGGGATTGCTTTTTCGTGTCACAAAACCGTAAGCAATAATGATGATACCGCCGACCAATTGTGCGGCGGCAACAGGCATGACTCCGAAGAGATGCTGCTTCACCCAGTCTTTCAGCACAAGCGCCAGAACGGCTGCGGGAAAGAACGCGATCACAAGGTTGATCAACAGTTTCAGCCCGTCCGGATCTTTTCCCAGCACTCCCACGACAATTTGCCTGATGCGTCCAAAGTACAACATCACCACGGCCAGAATCGCGCCGGACTGAATACAGATGGCCAGCGAGTCGGCGGCTTCTTTTTGTCGTTCGTCGGCGTCCATTCCCATCAGATGTTCGGCAATCAGCAGATGGCCGGTGGAACTGACCGGAAGATACTCGGTCGCCCCTTCCACGATGCCCAGCACCAACGCCTGAAACAACGACAGCGTGGGACGTGCTTCCGGTGCACTGGCGGCCGCTTTCGGCACTTCGTCAGCGTGAATGACATTGATGCAGGCGAGAATTGTGAACAGCATCGCCAGGGGGAGGAGGTATCGAATCTTCATGGATGGTTCTTCCGGAATGTTTCTATTCTCGCCGACGCCGTCGTGTCAATGATGACCAACTACGCAGCTGCGCGAGCGGAACAGGCCGAGCCTTGTTGCTGCAGCCATTGCACGACATGCTCCATCTGCATGCCTCTCGAGCCCTTCACGAGGACGACGTCACCGGGAGTCATGATGCAATCCAACATGACCTGCAGCGTTGCGAGATCATGAAAGACGGATATGTGATTCAGAGTCACTCCGGTAGACCGGGCGCCCTCCACAACGCTTTCCGCGAACTGCCCATAGACCAACGTGTGATCAACTTTTGAAGACGCCAGATGTCGGCCAATCTCGAAATGCGCCGCGGCTGAATCCTTTCCCAGTTCCAGCATGTCGCCGAGCACCAGAATTCGATGTCTGGAGTTGGGCCAGTCAGCGAGTCCCTGGATAGCTCCGACAACACTGGCCGGGCTGGCGTTGTAGGAATCGTCGATCACAGTCCATGGTTCACGGTTCACCATGCGACCGCGACCTGCATCAAGCTGGAATCCGGCCAGCCCATCGGCGATTCGACTGTCTGCCATTCCAGCGATGCGTCCGACAGCGATAGCGGCGAGTGCAGCCGTTGCCAGATGGCGAGGCCCCTGGAACTGGAACTCGCGGCCATCCACCGTGATGACGGATCGGTTTGTATTTGTCACAACATTCGTGGCGCGGACGTGTGCATCAGAGCTGAAACCATACAGCACGACATTGCCGCGAACAGAAGCTTCCATCTGGCGAACAGCATCATCGTCGGCATTCAGGAAGACGGTTCCATCGGGGCCGATGGCCTCTGCAAGTTCCTGTTTGGCCTGCCGGATCAGATCAAGACTGCCGAAAGTTTCTACATGGGCCGGCGCGACTCTCGTGATCACTCCGAATTCCGGTTGAGCGATCTCGGTAAGTTTCCGAATGTCGCCGACTCGTCCGGCTCCCATTTCCAGAGCGGCGAAATCATGGTCTGCTTTGAGCTGCAGAAGGCTTAGCGGAACGCCCAGCTCGTTGTTGAAATTCCGGGGACTCTGGATGCCGTGAAACTCACGATTCAGAACCGACGCGATCATCTGTCGTGTGGTTGTCTTACCAACACTGCCGGTGACACCGATGATCAGAGCGGCTGATTGTTGTCGATTCCAGGTGGCGAGTTGCTGCAGCGACGTTAGTGCGGAGGGAACTCGAATGATGCGGCTGTCGATTTCCACACTGTCGGTGGAATGAAAACGCACCATTGGGGAGCGGAGCTGATTCTGCTCTGCTGTTGTCGACTCGGCGATCACACAGACAGCTCCTCGAGCGATGGCTTCGTCGGCGTATAAAACTCCATGACTCTTCGAGCCCGGCAGCGCAAAGAACGCATCGCCCGGTTTGACCGTGCGGCTGTCGATGGAAACGCCGGTGACAGGTTCGTCAGCCGATGGGGCTGTCGACTGTCCGGATACGATCCTGATCAACTGCGTAACGTTGCAGGGGAACATGAGGAGATT
>CAIJTV010001305.1:0-11983 GCA_903823635.1 uncultured Planctomycetaceae bacterium | reverse complement strand
CCTAAGACAGTCTCATTGATGGCCAGCTCGCGAAGTGCTCGCACATCATTGACCAGCCGCATCGCATGCGCTGCATGGCCGCGCTGGAAGCCATTCAGGCCCGAGCCACGGCGATCCGGAAAGTAGACTGCGAAACCAGCGTCGGCCAAACGACGTGAAGAATAGTCATACCACCCTGAATGACTTTGAATGCCGTGCAACGCAATCACGATCCCCCTGGGATTCACAGGAGCCAAGTGGCGAAACTTCAGACGGTAACCATCTGACGCGACGTGTTCGCGAAGTGATGGTTCAATCATTTCGGCACCACTTCCTCCACCGCTCGCGCGAAGGCCCCGAACGCGCCCTGATCAAACAGAACGAATCGAACCATCGTCGGATTCTGATGCCATCGAACAAAGTCCATCGTCGTCTTGACCAGATTGGCCGCCGCCAGATCAAGAGGATACCCATAAGCTCCGGCACTCAAGGCAGGGAAAGCAATACTGTTGCATTGATGCTGCACCGCCAGTTTCAGGCACGCTCGACAGGCAGACGCCAGCAGCTCTGCTTCTCCCTGACGACCACCCTTCCAGACTGGTCCAACGGCATGAAAGATATACTTGGCCGGAAGATTTCCAGCCCCGCTCATCACCGCGCTGCCTGTGGGGCAACCCTCAGGATAATTCTGCGTTGTTTCCTGCATGATGGCTGGACCACCCGCATTGTGTATGGCCCCATCGACACCGCCACCACCGGCCAGACTGCTATTGGCGGCATTGACGATCGCGTCGACGTGTTGCTGCGTTATATCGCCCTGAACCAATTCCATGCGGCACGGGCCAAGTTTCACAATCATCGCTGAGTCCGAGTTTCAAATGAGTCGATCAGTTTCGGGCTGAAAAATAAGCCTGCGGAGAATAATCCGACGCATTTCACCCGAACCATACATTCTGCAACCATCACAATGTGACTTGGACGCGAACCGGATTCAATCGGGTCTGGTCGTTTTTCCACATTGATGGAGCTGTCCGGGGAGGATCAGCGGACTTATGCACAAAACCGACCGCAGTGGATTACTGATCAAATGATTTTCACACTATGGCGTCGGCTGAAGCTGTTTCAGCAACACGTCAATCCGTCCTGACTCCTCTGTCACAGCTCGGTCGTTGGAGTAAATTTGACGTGCGGCGGTCAGGGTCTTGACAGCCCTGTCGACACTCGCCGGGTCACCGGATTTTACAATTGCTTCTGCTTCAATCAGAATTCGCTCCAACAGTGCCTTGCGGCCGACTGTCAAAGGTTCTTTGTCCCACTTCTGCTGCGTCTCCACCAGAAATTGTGACAAGTATTCGTTACGAGAATCCTGCGCGGCAAGTTCGCGAACAGCCTGCAACTGTTCACGTGCGGCGACCGGATCACCATTACTGAATGTCTCAAAGGTTCGTCGAATCAGACGTTGCAGCTCAGAAGCTTCATCCTTGCTGCTTTCCGGATCTGCTCGCAAAGATCGACAGAAATCAAATTGATTGGCTTTCAGAATGAGCGAATCAATCTCTTCTTTGGAATTGGGCAGGGCATTTGTGTCCAGCAGCGGCTGTAGAAATTCATCCCGTGCACGCAGCCAGACGGGACTGGGTTCTCTGGCCAGCAATTCGCGAGCCTTCGCCAGCTGTTCGCCCGGATCAGCCACGCTGCGGCGGTTCATCCAGATCCCGAAGACAATAATCAGGGCCAGGAGAGTGATGAGCACAAAAATGTTATCGAAGAACTTTGCGACCGGTGACTTAACCAGTGACGAGGTCACATCGTCCCGGATCATGTTTCGCACCATTGTTGCCGGGCCGGGATGATGCACGTCCCACTCGACGGATTCGCTTTCTGACATGACCGTCGTGCCGGGTCCAGGCCGCTCGACGGTTTCCGACTCCAGATGCTGCTCCATCATCTCCAGACGCAGTTTGATCTGTTCCAGTCGCTTCATCACGACTAAAGCATCCGGCAGCCTTTTGGCAGGATCCTTCTCAAGAAGCTGACACACCAGCTCTTCAACCAGACGCGGAAGATCGGCCACATAGCGACTGGGCTTATCAAACTGGCCGAATTGGTGCTTCTGCAGAATGTCATTCGCGCTGGCGCCGGTGAACGGAGGGCGTCCGGTCAGCATGACATACATGACAGCACCCAGCGAATACAGGTCACTGCGCCGACTGGCTTTTTGCCCCCTCGCTTGTTCCGGTGACATGTATTCGGCCGTGCCAACAACGCCTCCTGTGCGAGTCAGTCGAGCGGAAGCAAATAAACTGGCGACTCCAAAGTCGGTCAATTTGATGACTCGATCGTTCGTCAACATCAGGTTGCTTGGCTTCAGGTCACGGTGCACGATTCCCGCATCGTGAGCAGCCTTCAGCGCGGCTGCGATCTGCATCGAATACTCAATGACATCTTTCCACGGCAGCTTTTTGCGATTCGTAATCTCGGCCGTCAATGTATGCCCGTCGACAAACTCCATGGCATAGTAAAACGTGCCATCCGTTGTCTCACCATCCTGAAACAACTGCACGATATGTCGATTGGAAAGCTGCCTCAAAGCGTCGATCTCGCGGGAGAATCTTTGCACGAAGCCATCTTCGCGAGCCATGGCCACGGGCAACACTTTGATGGCGGCTTCCTGCTTCGTCAATTCGTGTACACCATGATAGACGTTACCCATGCCTCCAGCGCCGATCTTGCGATCAATCAGATAGGGTCCAACTTTATCGGGATGCATGGAAGATCTCTTGAACTGCAGAATTGCCGACGGGACGGGGCGACAGGCAGAGCCGGTCTGACCACTAGTTTACCTCAGTGCTGGCAGCGGAGAAATCATAAAGCCAACGCGGCCGAGAAACTGTTCCTTTACCCGCTCGCTTTTCCAGCCAGCTTTTCGCCGAGTTTCTTCTGCGTCAGAAGTTCTCGCCCTTTTTCGAAGGCAGGGGCATACCAGAACACCGGACATCCATTGCCATGCGTTGGGACCAGTTCGCTCGGGCGTACACCCTTTGCAGTCGTTCGGTCAAAATCCAGGATTACTGAGAACTGCACTAACCTCTGAGACAAAATCAGGCCTTTAGAGGCTCATCCATATTTCTGATTTGATCGCTTCTCGAAAATTACGTCTCCCAGACATCCTTCCATAGCGGGCGACTGGTCTGTGCGACTTCGAAGATTGTGGACAGGACCTTCCCACGTTGGCTCAGAAAGCCCTGATCTCCTTGTGAAATCCGCAGATTTTGAGACGGAGCATCTCGAAAGATCGTTGTCCTGATGAATTCGACTAACATGTCGCCAAATGCGAACGGTATTGAACATGACTCCGTCTGCCCCGGAAATGTGACGAAGATGAACACGATGCCTTTTACTGTGTGCGGATTTGTGATCGTCAGCTTACTGTCGACGGGCTGCGCGGATGGTCGCAAGTCAAGCTCTGAGTCAGCCCCGGATCTTCCATCTAAAAAGTCCGAAATCGAAATCGTCTGCGAGACAGACAAATTCGAACAGCCGGTAGAGACCGTTGAGGGAACTCCAAAGGCTGAGAACCTGGCCCTGCCTCACAGACTGGCTTCCGCTCATCTTCCCAATGCTATTCAGATTCACAAAAAAGTGATCTCGGGCGGCCAGCCAGATGGCGAAGAAGCTTTTCGGGAATTACAGAACCTTGGGATCAAGACAATCATCAGCGTGGATGGTGCTAAGCCTGATCTGGAACTCGCCAAAAAACATGGTCTGAGATACATTCACTTGCCTCATTCTTACGATGGCATTCCCGAGCAACGCGGCAAAGAACTGGCGAAGGCGGTGCGAGATTTTGAAGGCCCGATTTACATTCACTGCCATCATGGCAAACATCGCAGCCCAGCGGCCGCGGCTGTGGCCTGTGTGACGGCAGGGCTTATCGATCCTTCAGTGTCGTCAGTAATTCTTAAGCTGGCAGGAGCCAATCCCAATTATCGAGGACTCTATGAATCCGCAGAGTCGGCTCAGAAAGTGGACGACGCGGTTCTTGACGCCCTGAAATGCGACTTTCCCGAATCGGCAGAGCTGACTCTGATGGCTGAGTCGATGGTAAATCTGGAACAGACTTTCGACTCGGTTAAGACAGTAGCAGCGGCCGGATGGAAGTCACCGTTGACTCGCCCTGATCTTCATCCAGTTCAGGAAGTTCTGTTGCTGAAAGACCATTTTTCAGAACTGCTGAGAACCGAAAGCGTTGCCATAGAGTCCGAAGGCTTTCGGAACATGCTCCGTGAATCAGAGTCTGCCGCTGCCGATCTTGAAGCCGCGTTGATGAGTTGGAGCGAATCAGGAGCAGCGTTGCCGGTTCCCGATTCGCTCCCCGCGTCGTTTGAACGGATCGCAAAGAATTGCGTGGCCTGTCATACCGAATTTCGTGATGTGCCATTGAGTGAAAAGCAGCGCTGACACTCAGGTAATCAACTCCTGAATCACTTTCGCCGGCAACACACCCGTCAGTCGCTGATCGAGTCCTTGATACTTGAACGTCAATCGCTGGTGGTCATAGCCGATCTGGTTCAGCACGGTGGCATGGAAGTCACGAATGTGAACCGGATCGCGGACGATGTTGTAACTGAAGTCGTCCGTCTCTCCGTAAATCGTGCCACCCTTGAATCCGCCACCGGCCATCCACATTGTGAAGCAGCGAGGATGGTGGTCACGACCGTAATTCTCTCTGGACAATCCTCCCTGAGAATAGATCGTTCGGCCGAATTCACCGCCCCAGATAATGATCGTATCGTCAAACAAACCGCGTTGTTTGAGATCTGTAATCAGACCGTATGTGGCCTGATCAAGATCTCGGCATTGATCGGGAAGACGTCCGGCCGCATTGGCATGAGTGTCCCAGTTGTTGTGATAAATCTGCACAAATCGTACGCCGCGTTCGACCATTCTTCGAGCCAGCAACATCGTGTTAGCCAGAGTGCCGCCCTTCTTTGATGCCTCGCCGTAGAGTTCAAATGTGGACTCCGGCTCTGACGCCAGATCGGTCAGTTCGGGAACACTCGACTGCATTCTGAAGGCTAACTCGTATTGTTGGATTCGAGTATTAATCTCCGGATCGCCAAGTTGTTGATAACTCAGCTCATTCAGTCGTCTCATTCCATCCAGAGTCGTTCGTCGAACATCGGGCGTTACGCCGTTTGGGTTGTTGATGAACAGAATGGGATCACCGGCCGAGCGAAATGATGTCGCTGCATATTCGCCCGGCAAATAACCTGAAGACCACAATCTTGCAGAAATCGCCTGAACCTGTTCTGTGTTTGTCGGGCGAGCCACCATGACCACAAAGGCCGGCAGATTCTCGTTCAGTGATCCCAGTCCATAAGACATCCACGATCCCAGACACGGCCGTCCGGTCACCTGATTGCCGGTTTGCAACAGACTCACGGCCGGCTCATGATTGATCGCTTCAGTGTACATGCTGCGGACAAACGTCATGTCATCGACGACTTTCTTCGTCCACGGCAGAAGTTCCGTGACCCACATGCCACATTGGCCCGCCTGTTCGAATTTGAACTTCGACGGAGCAATAGGAAATCGAGCCTGCCCCGAGGTCATCGTCGTCAGTCGCTGACCGTTCCGCACAGATTCCGGAAGATCCTTATCGTACCACGCATCCATCTGTGGCTTGTGGTCATAGAGGTCCAGTTGCGATGGACCGCCGACCATATGCAGATAAATGATGTGCTTGGCCTTCGCGGGAAAATGAGTCGGCATGGCTCCGGCATGGCCCTTCGGTGCATCCACACCGCCGATGGCTGACTGGCCCAGCAGTGACGCGAGAGCCGCAGTCCCCATGACATTTGAACCCTGCGAAAAGAAATATCGCCGAGTCATGTTCTGTTTGAGTTCTTCGAATAAATTCATCGTCGAATACTCCTGATTTAATTTTCATCCGGCGAGCGGCAGGGCGTCAGCCCTCCGAGTAACCACTCTCCGACACCGCAGTCTGTGGTGAAACAAAATGCCGATTCGCAGTTTTCACCACAGAGGTCACTGAGTTACACAGTTTCTGAACGCAGGGTTCGCAGAGGAACGCAGGGGAAAAACAAAAATATCTTCTCTCTGCGCACCTCTGCGACCCCTGCGTTCAAATCCTCCCAACAACCCTCTGCGATTCCCTCTGTGTTCTCCGTGACCTCTGTGGTGAAACAAAAAAGAATCGCACTTTTCACCACAGAGGTCACAGAGTGGCACAGAGGAAGCACAGTTTCTGAACGAAGGGTTCGCAGAGGAACGCAGGGGAAAAACAAAAATATCTTCTCTCTGCGCACCTCTGCGACCCCTGCGTTCAAATCTTCCCAACAACCCTCTGCGATTCCCTCTGTGTTCTCCGTGACCTCTGTGGTGAAACAAAAAAGAATCGCACTTTTCACCACAGAGGTCACAGAGTTACACAGAGAAAGCACAGTTTCTGAACGCAGGGTTCGCAGAGGAACGCAGGGGAAAAACAAAAATATCTTCTCTCTGCGTTCCGCCGCGACCTCTGCATTCAATTCATTCCACGGCGGTGGTGAAATGAGCTTTAGGGAAATCACCGCCTTACTTATTCAACACTTCATCCAGGTTCATCATCTCATTACACAGCATCGTCCATGCCGCCAGAGCTTCTGCATCCAGTGATGCATCCGGTTCAGACTCACCGGTTTGAATTAACTCCCCGGCTTCTTTCCCATGGTCTCGATAAAACGCAGCGAGTTGTCCCAGCGACTCTGTCAGGATCGTCAGTTCATCAGCTCGTAAATCACGAGACAGCAATTGGTGAGCAGCAAACTGTAGACGCTGATCGTCGGCAGATCCGCCATTTTTCAGGATGTGTTCCGCGAATCTTCGAGCCGCCTCAACGTGCTGCTCATCATTCATCGTGACCAGAGCCTGCATCGGCGTATTCGTTCTTTCACGACGAACAGAGCATGATTCACGATTTGGCGAATTGAAGATGTCCAGCGACGCTGGCGGTGCCATGCGTTTAATAAATGTGTACAGACTGCGTCGATAAAGATTGTCGCCCGAATCACGTGTGTATCGTTGAGTTGTACTGCCAATCATCGCAATGGATTCCCACACGCCATCCGGCTGATAAGGTCGCACACTTGGGCCGCCAATCTTTGCAGCGAGCAGTCCACTCACGGCCAAGGCGTTGTCTCGTACGACTTCCGCATCCATTCGGAAACGTGGCCCACGAGACATCAACCGATTTGCAGGATCCGTTTCCAGCTTCAACTGCGTCACCGTTGCACTTTGCCGATAGGCGGCCGACGTGACCATCAGCTTCACAAACTTCTTCACATCCCAGCCACCCTCGCGAAACTCGACAGCCAGCCAGTCCAGCAGTTCCTGATTCACAGGCAGCTCTCCTGAAACACCGAGGTCTCCCGTGGTACGAACAAGCCCCATACCGAAAACTTCCTGCCAGAGCCGATTCACGGTGACTCGAGTCGTCAGCGGATGCTCGGGCTGCAGCAACCATTGAGCAAATCCCAGTCGATTCTTCGGCGCGGCTTCTGGAAATGCGGGAAACGCGGCCGGAGTCGCGGGAAAGACCTGATCACGTCGCTGATCGTATTCGCCGCGGAACAGGACATAAGCCGTGGCCGGTTCGGTTCGTTCATTCATGATATGAGCGATCGTTCCGCGGGCTCGGATGTCGGCTTCTTCTTTCTCCAAAGCGGCCAGAGCAGCCGACTTCTCTCCGAAGGGAGCGTCAAACTTCTTGAGCCAGAAGGCGTACAGATCATTGACTTCCTGCTCAGATCGCTGATCAACGGCCTTTACCAGAGTCGCTTGAAAGCGGCTGAGTTTTGCCATCGAATCAATCTCAGCAGCCGTCAAAACACGCTTCTGAATTCGCAGATCCTGTAGAGCACCTGTAAAGGCTTCGCTGCCGGCGCGCTGGCCGATACGCCATGGCGTTTCAGTGCGAATCGTGGAGCCATCCAGCTTGTCGTTCTCGATGTTTTTCTCCTGCACCGCGCCGTTGATATAGACCTGCAGGCCAGAAGCTTTTCGACTGCCGTCGTAGGTCACAGCGACGTGCACCCACTCATTGGCGGGAACCTGGGCTTTGCTGACAACCTTCAAAGCTTTGTCAGGCCACGCGTTGACGATATGCATACCGATGCGTCGCTGCTGCATCCAGAAGTCCCAGCCTCGATAGCCAGGTCCGGCTTCCATGCGAGCCGCCATCGCTCCGCCGCCATCATTGGCTGGCACGTTGACCCATGCTGCGCAGGAGAACGGCTGATCGGCTTCGAAGTCACCAACTGTTGCCACATCGCAGGCGGCACCCTGAACTTGCAGAGCTTTCCCGTTGGGTCCATCCTGCCATTTGGCAGAATCATTCAAAGCCACTTCAGCCGCATTGCCGTCAAGACTGTAGTGCAATAGTTTTCCGTCGCCTTCATTGAGGCCTGCGAGGAAATGCAGCCCTTCTGAAGAGACTGGTTCTCCCAGAGTTTCCGGTTTGGCCGTTGTGATCCATGCATTGAACTCCGGCCGTGCCCCCGCGCGACGTTCTTCGACAGCGGCACGAGCGGAGGCGACTAGCGGAGGCAACTCGGTGAAGCGACCACGGTCAGCTTCGAGCGGCACCGGGATGATCGGCGGTGTGTCCTTGATGTTTCCGTCTCGAACTGCCTGCGTCGTGTTGTTGAAGAACGCAGACATCTCATAGAACTCTTTCTGACTCAACTCATCAAACTTGTGGCTGTGGCAAGTTGCGCAGCCAGCGGTCAGTCCCATCCAGACGGCTGAAACGGTTTCTGTTCTATCGCGGGTGTAGAGCACTGCGTATTCTTCATCGATGATGCCACCTTCGTTCGTCGTCATATTGCAGCGATTAAAACCCGATGCAATCTTTTGATCGAGCGTTGCGTTGGGCAGCAAGTCGCCGGCAAGATTTTCGATCGTAAACTGATCGTAGGGCATGTTTTGGTTGAACGCTTTGATCACCCAGTCACGGTACGCCCACATTTCACGATAGTTATCGAAGTGAATTCCGTGAGTGTCCGCGTAGCGAGCATAGTCCAACCAATAGCGCCCTCGATGTTCGCCCCACTGCGGCGATGTCAGCAGCATGTCAACATACTTCTCGTAAGCATCCGCTGACTTATCATTAACGAACGCTTCGACTTGTTCCCATTTCGGCGGCAGTCCCGTGATATCGAAACTGGCACGGCGAGCCAGTGTGTGACGATCGGCTTCTTCTGCGGGCGTCAATCCATTGGCCACCAGTTTGCTCAGCACAAAATTGTCGATCGGATTCCTTGGCCAACTGCCGTGGCTGGCTTTAACGGCATCCGGAACGGTCGGCACTGCTGGCCGACCAGGGGCAATATACGACCAGTGTTGCTGGTACTTTGCACCGGATTTGATCCAGTCTGCCAGCAGCTTTTTCTGTTCCGGGCTGAGCGTCTTCTTGAGTTCCGGTGGAGGCATGATCTCTTCCGGATCGTCTGACAGGATTCGGCGAATCATTTCGCTCTCTTCCGGTTTCCCCTCCACGATCGCTGCTTTTTCAACAGCCGCGTCGCGCTGATCTAACCGCAGTTCGCCTTTTCGTGAGGCACTGTCCGGGCCGTGGCAGGCAAAGCAGGCATCGTTCAAAATCGGACGGATATCTCGATTGAACTCAATGGCATCCTGACCGAAGACAGAGGAAACCAGCAACGAAAAGCACAACAGAGGAATGGTGAAGCAGCGAATCGCAGACATACAAGATCCCTTTTTATGAACTCAGGCCTGTTTGATCAGGACATTGCACTAACAGAGTTTCAGTTTCCGGCCGAAGGCAGAACAAGCGAGGTTTTCACCACAGAGGTCACAGAGTTACACAGAGGAAGCACAGTTTCTGAACGCAGGGTTCGGAGAGGAACGCAGGGGGAATACAGGAATATATTTTCTCTGCGCACCTCCGCGTCCTCTGCGTTCAAATCATTTTACTTCCCCTCAGCGATTCCCTCTGTGTTCTCCGTGACCTCTGTGGTGAAATTACACACAAGCTCAAAAGCCGATGTTCGAATGTGTATGAGGGTGACTGTCAGCGACGACCCTGTCAAGCACATCTATCAGTGCCGGCCTGGCCGAGAACACCCTTGGTTCTTCAAAGCGGGAAGGGCATTGAAAATGCCGTGCTGGCTGAGAGGGGCTCATTGTGCCAGTTCGCACAGAGCGCGCATCTTCGCGCTCGAGCTTTCGGAACAATCGGCAACGGTGGGCCGTCATTAGGTCGCTGTGCCAGTTTTGAAAATCTGCAGACCGGAATATCCGACGACGAGCTTCAATGAAAAAGGGGCAACGGATTCTTACCCGCTGCCCCTTCGCTACTTAGATTTGTCTGTTCTGGTTGCGAGCTATTCTGCTGGAGGACGGCCGCCGCGACCGCCACCACCTGGAGGGCCGCCGAATCCGCGACCGCCCATGAAGTCTCGCATTGTCAACTCAAATGGAGCGCCCTTCATTCCGTCCAGAGCTTTCTTCTGGTCGTCTGTCAAAACAGCCATAGCTGCCTCTGTCGACTTCTTCTGCATTGCGGCCATCATTTCTGTCATTTTGGCTCGCATGGCTTCACGATCTCCACCCTGACCACCACCGCCCCCGGCAAACGCCTCCTGAAATGCCTTCTGACGCTCTTCGTCAAGAACCTTCTGAGCTTCGTCAAGTTTGGCGATCTGCTCATCCGTAATCATCAGCTTGCCTTTGATGTCATCGGCCTTCAAGGTTGCCGATCCTGACATTGCCATGCGAGCCTGAATGGCCACTTCGTCCAGACGCTTGACCTGTGGCTCTTCCAGCAGTGCCACGAGGATCTCGTCAGTCTTTTTGCTCAGTTCTTCGCGTTCCTTGCGAGACTTCTCCATGTAGGCGTTTCGCTCTTCTTCGGTCATCTTCTCGAACGCTTCGCGATCAGGGCGAGGACTCGCATCACGCTGTTCGTTATAGGCGTCCAGAGCCGCATCAATCGTGGCCGCCTGAGCTTCCTCGATCTTTAATTCCAGTCGAACCTTTTCGATTCGCAACAGAGCAGCACGATCAAGACGAGGTCCACCGAACGGTCCGCCGGGACCGCCACCAAAGCCTCCTCGTCCACCGCGCTGGCGTCCGCCACCTTCCTGGGCTTGAAGCGAAGTCATCGTCAACATTGCAATCAGGCCGAAAACCGTGACCTGACGCAGAAACCGAGTCGTCATCATGAGAGGGTGCTCCAAATCAAAAAAGGCTGTGGCCCAAAAGCGAGGAAACATCCCCGAGCCGTGTGGTGTGAACCCCACTTCCCAATTCCAGATTCTGTGAAACCTGTCGCCGAAGAAGAGTTTTCCGAAAATATTCGGGCTCATCGAACGAAGTCGTGGGGCTTTTCGGCGAGTCCACTCAGAAAACGACGCATTAAAGTTCGCTTAGTTTGCCAGATCGATAGCTCAGATCCAGTAATTCCATCGGATGGACGACCGGCACTGACTTCCCGCTTTTCTTAAGCTGTGCCTGCAACTGCAGTGAGCAGCCCGCGTTTCCGGAAACGACCAAATCCGGTTGCACATCCAGAAGGCACTGCACTTTTCGCTGCCCAAGCCGATCAGCCATTTCCGGCTGAGTCAGGTTGTAGCTGCCGGCCGCTCCACAGCAAAGCTCCGGCTCCGCGATCGCTCGAACTGTAATGCCCGGGATGAGTTTCAACAGATCCCGAGGCTGCTGGCGAATCTTTTGCGCATGCTGAAGATGGCACGCATCCTGATAGGCCACTACCGCCTCGACACGTCCTTCAGGTTTGATCGGACCGAGCGTCATCAGGAATTCACTGATGTCTTTAATGCGATGACTGAATTTCGCTTCCGGCGAATTCTGATCATGAGTCAACTCGGCCTGAGTTCCCTTCGGATGATTGAGTTCCTCAGCAATATGACTGTAGTCCTTCAACATCGCCCCGCAGCCAGCCACGTTGACAATGATG
>CAIJTV010001304.1:0-3179 GCA_903823635.1 uncultured Planctomycetaceae bacterium | reverse complement strand
CTTCGGCCACGCGGGTCCGTTGAGTTCCCCCGGCGACAAGGCGATCGATCACGACTTCGATATTGTGCTTATGATGTTTACGCAAAACCGGCGCATCGCTCAGATTGATCACTTCGCCGTCAATGCGGGCCCGCAGATAACCTTTCTTCAGCAGGTCCTCGAAGAGATCTCGAAACTCACCTTTTTGATTCTGTACGATCGGAGCCAGGATTTGATACTTTGTCCCGGCCGGTTGATTCAGCAGGCTGTCAACAATCTGATCCGTCGACTGCGCTTTGATAGGTTTGCCGGAAACGTAGCAGTAGCCCTGCCCGACTCGCGCGTAGAGAACTCGCAGGTAGTCAAAGATTTCTGTAATCGTCCCAACCGTACTGCGTGGATTGCGGCTGGTGGATTTTTGCTGAATCGAAATCGACGGAGCGAGCCCGGAGATCGAATCCACATCGGGCTTGGGCATCTGGCCGAGGAACTGGCGAGCATACGTCGACAAGGATTCAACGTAGCGACGCTGACCTTCCGCATACAGGGTATCGAATGCCAGAGAACTCTTGCCGGAGCCGCTGACTCCGGTCATCACGATCAGTTTGTTGCGCGGCAGTGACAGGCTGATGTTGCGAAGGTTATGTTCGCGAGCCCCTCGAATCACAATATCTGAACTGGCCATGAATCCTGGTACACCGACAAAGGCAGCGGAATGCGGTTGTGGAATCTCCCGAAGATGGTGCGGGAGCACGCGGGATTATAGACCACAACGGCAAACTTACCCGTCATGAGCAAGCTCAGTTGCTCAAATGTCAATGCTCAGAATATGTCGTCTTCAGTCACCTGCGGCCCGGGTTCCGGGCAATTCCAGCAAACAACGAGGTGATTCAGGATTTCGCCGACTCCTTCGAGTTTCCGGATGGCTCGACAAACATCCACGTCATCACCGTGTACGTGGATGACTCCCTCCAGGCAGACGCCATTCGGAATGCGACGAACGACCAGCGAAGCAATGTCGAGCCCATCTTCAGTCAGCAGGGCCTTACGGACATCAGTCGCCAATTGATGTGACGAATCAGCCTGAGGCGTGCGAGTCGCGGGGATAAGAGCAGCCATGAAATCCTCCTTGCGTGATTGAGAACAACTGCCAGCTCAGAAATTAAGACCTCGGGCAGACCGAAACGCCGGGAGCAATCCTCGAGCGAATATTTGGGGGGGACGGTTTCTGTCCTGTTGGCCAAGCGGCGTTGAGTTTACCCGTGCAAAACTGGTCTGCCAGAGGGGATTTCTTCCGGGGAACGATTTTGAGGGAACTCTGAGTGCATATTTTGGCTGCCGAATTGCCAAGCTTTCCCTGCTTATCGTTTTCGGATTGATCCCAAGGGCCCGATCATTCTCCGTCCTCCGGTTTGGTATCAGTAGCCGTCGGTTGGTTTGAGCATCGAAGAAAATCGCAGATCGCGTAATTCGTCATACGCTACCCGGGCCCGCAGGCTGTCGATTTAATTAGCCGGAACGCGTTAGCGTCCGGTTCTCGTCGCAAAAACACAGCAAAACAACCGGGGGCTAACGCCCTGCGGCTGATCGTGCGACTAAATCAACAGCCTGCCCGCCCCGGTGGTTCATCTGCTTCTGCACCAGTTGTGTTTCAATCCACCAACAGACAACGCGTGAGTATGAGCCGGACGAAAAAAGTCAGTGGAGATCGCCGGCTGAAGTCAGTGGTGCAAAAGCCTGAAGACCACCAAGGTAAACCCGGGTGGGGTTAGATTCTTGCCTGAATCGCGGGACTTAAAACGTCTGAACTGAACCCGGCCTGAAGTACCCCAGGTGTTGGTTACAACCGCGAATTGCCGGAATTCCTCGCTTTGTTGCTTGATGCTCCCGAAGATAGTTCACTCTCGCATTGGGGCGAATCTTGTGAATCGACTTGCTACAAACGTCTGAGAAGAAAACAATCCGTGGGCGTTGAACTGATCTTCGGCTTCAACGGAAAACTCTCCTTCTGTGAATTGAGCTGTCACGTTATGGCATACAGAACATGTCGATGGGCGATCATTCTGGCAGGTGTCTTCGGATATCTGACTGTGGCGATTGCGTCAGCTCCCGCCGAGGCCGATGCAGAGATCGACACGGCGGTGGAGGAATCTCTGGACTACCTGGCAGGTCTTCAAAAGCGACAGGGATATTGGGAAGCCAATGGCGGGCAGTACCGTGTGGCGATGACTGCTCTGGCCGGAACCGCAATGCTGGCAGAAGGGTCCACGACGACTTCCGGCAAGTATTCACGACAAATTCGCCTGGCGGTGGATTATCTGTTGTCCATGAGCCGCCCCAATGGACTCATCGGATACCGCGAAGATTATCACTACACCTACGGTCACGGTTTCTCCATGCTGTTCCTGAGCCAGGTCTATGGCGAAGAAGAAGACGTACAGCGGCGTGAAGAAATACGAGGCGTCCTGACCAGTGCGGTCCAATTCTGCGCGGATGCTCAGACGCCCGATGGTGGCTGGGGTTATGTGTCGGCGAAAGAAGGCAGCAACTTCGATGAAGGTTCAACCTGTATTACTCAGGTGCAGGGATTGCGAGCTTGTCGCAACGCAGGCATCCCGGTTTCCAAAGAGATCATTGATCGAGCCAAGGTGTATATCGAGAAATGCACAACAACCGACGGCGGCGTGCAGTACAGCATTCGAGGCGGGGGGGCTCGACCGCCGATTACCGCCGCATCGTTGGCGGCGATGTTTAATGCGGGCGAGTATGACACCGAGTTAACCCTGCGAATGCGGAACTTCTGCAAGACTCATATTTGGCCGGACAAATCTGTCGCCAGCAACAACGGGCATTGGCACTACATGCATTTCTACTTTGCTCAGGTCGTGTATCGAACCGGGGGTGAAGACTGGACGAAGTATCGTGACGAACTGAATGGTAAGCTCGTGCGAGAAATGCAGGCTGGTGGCGGCTGGCCGGATCCTCAAGTGGGCACCGTTTATGTGACGGCCTTGAGTTGCATCATGCTGCAACTGGATAAAGGCTTCCTGCCGATTTATCAGCGGTAGCTATCGTTAACGCGTTCAGGTCAGTCGTTGGCTGCGTGTATTCCCGTCGACGGAGCGACGGGTGTACTGTACGCCCGTCGCTCCGCCGACGGGAATTTTTCGCGTTGCTGACGAATGCTAAGTGGCTGATGG
>CAIJTV010001303.1:0-17057 GCA_903823635.1 uncultured Planctomycetaceae bacterium | reverse complement strand
GGCATGACACCTCGCGATGCGGCCATTCACGCCATGGAGATGGTCGCCGGGCCTGTGATTGCTGTTGGGCTCGTCCTTTCTGCCGTCTTTATTCCGTGCGCGTTTATTACCGGAGTTGTCGGACAATTTTTCCGGCAGTTTGCGGTCACAATCGCGATTTCAACGATCATCTCCGCGTTCAATTCGCTGACTCTCAGCCCGGCGTTGGCTGTGCTGTTGTTACGACCCGGATCCGGTGGCACTGGCAAGAATTCTCATCGCAGCGAAGCGTTGCCTCGGCCCGGCCTTGCACTTCTCGGTGCATGGCTGGGTTATGCTTTCCTGAGTGCTCCTTTGGCGAATCTGCTTCAGCGTTTCGACATGGCGAAGAATATCAATCCCGCGCTGTGGCCGTGGATTGCCGCAGCGGTCGGCTTTATTGCTGTTCTGATCATCAGTCGTCTGATCAATAGTCTGCTGTCGATTTTCTTCCGCCTGTTCAATCGTGGATTCAATCTGGCAACCGACGCCTATGTAACGGTCGTGGGATGGTCGCTGCGAGCAAGCGTGCTGGTTCTGCTGATTTACGGCGGGATGATTTATGGGACCTACTATCTGTTCGCAATCACTCCGACAGGATTCATTCCGGCTCAGGACAAGGGCTACTTGATTCTGAATGTGCGTCTCGCCGATTCTGCATCTCTGGAGAGAACTCAGCAGGTCATGGCGAAGATTGAAACGCTGGCTGGCAGAGTTTCCGGAGTCCATCACACGGTGGCGCTGGCCGGACAATCTCTGCTGTTAAATGCCAACGCTCCAAACTTTGGTTCGATGTATGTGATGCTGGATGATTTTCACGATCGAATCAAAGCTCATCGAACTGCGGATATCGTCGCTGAAGAACTCCGTAACCTGTTTTTAGCCGAGGTCGAAAACGCCGACGTCAATATCCTTGGCGCGCCGCCGATCGAAGGACTTGGGACCGCGGGTGGATTTCGCATCGTTGTTCAGGATCGTGGCGACAACGGTCTGAACATGTTGGAATCAGTGAGCCAGTCAATCATTTCAGACGGCATGCAGTCTCCGAAACTGCGAGACTTGTTTTCGGGGTTTCGAGCTAACACAACGTGGCTCGAACTGGATATTGATCGCGAAGCGGCCAAAAAGCTTGGACTGTCCATGGCCGAAGTCTTCAGTGCTCTGCAGGTGAATTTTGGTTCTCTGTACGTCAACGATTTCAATCGTTTTGGCAGAACCTGGCAGGTAAATGTTCAGGCCGATGCAAAGTACCGCATGCAGACTCAGGACCTCCAGCGAATGTATGTAACGTCGAATACAGCCGGCAGCATTCCTCTGGCTGCTTTTATTCGAGTCCGCACGGTGACCGGTCCGCTGATGATTCTGCGGCACAATCTTTATCCTGCAGTTTTTGTGAATGCCGATGCGGCCGTCGGAGCAAGTTCCGGTGAAGCCATTCAGGCTCTTCGAGAAGTAGCCGACAAGAATCTCGCTCCTTCAATGCGAGTCGAGTACACAGAACTGGCTTTCCTGCAGCAATTGGCGGGCAACACGGCGATGTATGCGTTTCTGCTGGCGGTGGTGCTGGTATTCCTGGTGCTGGCCGCTCAGTATGAAAGCTGGGCCTTGCCACTAGCCGTGATTCTGGTTGTACCCATGTGTCTGTTGTGTTCGATCGCCGGAGTCATCTTTGCTGGGATGGATATCAATATCTTCACGCAGATTGGCTTCGTGGTGCTGGTCGGTCTGGCCTGCAAGAACGCGATTCTGATTGTCGAGTACGCTCGAGCCAGAAATCAGGCTGGCGTGTCAGTGTATGAGGCAACTTTGGATGCCTGTCGATTGCGACTTCGCCCGATCATTATGACCTCGTTCGCATTTATCTTCGGAGTAATCCCGCTGGTTCTTGGCGAAGGAGCCGGTGCCGAGATGCGGCGCACGCTGGGCACGGCCGTGTTCTCAGGCATGCTGGGCGTCACCCTCTTCGGGATTCTTTTGACACCAGTCTTCTTCTATGTGATTCAGCGCATCGCAAACTGGCGACGAAGTCAACCTGAGCAGCCCCTCGAAAGCTGACGAGTCCACTTTCATTAAAAGCGGCGAACCAAGTCTGTCAGCAGCAGTTTTTGCCGATCACAGGTCCTCCAGAATCGGCGAGTTTCGCAAGCGGAGTCGCTCACGGCTGCAACTTTCTCCGAAACGTCGATCCCGTATCACACGGGCCAGCATTTCTCGCCATGACTGACCGGAGCTCGGGTTGAGACCAGATTGCGTTGAGTTTACTCTCAACCTCCCTCCTTGAATCAAAATTCTGTAAGACCGCCCGTTCTCACAGCAGGCACTGGTTTTCCGGACCTCTCCCGATCACTCCCCTTCACGATTCTCCCATGAAGCCACAACGACCAATTTTGTGTCGGTTTGCCGCAATGAGCATTCTCGTTGTCATGGCGGGAACGTTTGCAGGCCCGAATTCCGCCACAGTCTCAGCACAAAGCGCGGAAGAGTTTTCTGTTTATCGTCTCAACGATAAATCGCCGTCTGAAGCACGGCGAATGCTCAACGAACTGCTCGGAGATGAGGCAGAAGACGCTCGAATTGTTGCCGACGATGACGCCGCTGAATTGCTGGTGTCCGGAAGTCCGGCGGTTCAGAAACTTGCGGCGAAACTGGTCGAACAACTGAATTCTTCAGAGACCATCAAGCCGACAACTAAACATTCTACTGTCGAGACGCCTGCCAAAGACTGGGAATTTTCACCGATCACGAATCCGAGTTCAACCTCTGACGAAAAGCCTGCATCAGAGGAATGGCCCGCCAGGGAGAATGCTCGAAAGAAAACTGCTCCAAAGATGGATCGCAACTCCGCGCTGCGCGATCGCACCGTCCGTTTTCGCTTCCGCAATATCACTTCGCAGCAGGCCGAGAACGCCGTGTCTCGCTTGCTGGGTACGCGAGTTCTGGAGATTCAGGATCATCAACTGAGCTTCTCCAGCGGTCGAAATCGAGAAGTTTCGCTGACGTTCGATGAAGTCTCAAAGTCCTGCCTCCTCGAAGGCTCTGAAGATTTGGTTCAGCAGTTCGCGAAACTGCTGCAACAGCTAGACGATGTACGAGATCAGGCGACGGATGACACCATTCGATTCGTGCCGCTGGCGAACGTCGAACCAGAAGTTCTGAACAAAGCCTTGCTGATCTGGAAGCAGACAAATCGGGCACCATCAAAACCGCAGCTGGACAATGAAAAGGGCCAGGGCCGCAAAAACTCAGAACGTGTCATCCGGCCTGCCGGGTTTCAACAAGTTCCAGGCGAACCGGCGATTCCGATTGAGACCGATCCGCAACAGAACTCGGACGCAGCAGCTGATGCGACAATACAGGATCCAGCCGACGGCCCAGCTTTGCGACGGCCATCGTCTGATGTCACTGTAGAACCCTTGCCGGACCTCGATGTCTTGATTCTTCGTGGCCGCGATCCAGACGTGGAAGAGCTGACTCGTATCATTCGTGAAATCGAACGCCTGAGCGAAGAAACAGCACCAGAAATTGATGTTGTCTACCTGCACAATGTTCAGGGAGAAGCTCTGGAAGAACTGATCACAGAAGTTCTGGATGACCTGACGGGACCGTTGCAAGGTCGCGTCTCGATCACGCCGCTGGTGAAACCGAATGCGTTGTTGCTCATCGGCTGGGGTGAAGCTGTCACAGCCGCAAAGAAACTGATCGCGCGTTTGGATGAGTCGGTCGAACCGCTCACTCAGATGCAGATCTATTCTTTAAAACATGCGTCAGCCAATCAGGTCGAAAACACAGTCCGCGAGTTTCTGAATGACCGCGGCGGCCTTGGCCCTGAAGTCAATATCACGGCCGATGAACGCACAAACTCGCTGATCGTAAACGCTGCTCCCCGAGATCTTGCCGAAGTCACTCGACTGATCGAAGGACTCGACAAAGGAACTTCAGAATCCGTCAATCAGGCTCGAATCGTCCAGCTTAAGAACTCACTGGCCACTGATGTTTCACAGACGATAACAGCGGCGATTACAGCAGCTCGCGGAGGTGTGGGAACTCAACGTTCAGCGGCTTTGGAAATGCTGATGGTTGGTCCGGATGGAAACAGCGTTGTCGCATCCGGACTACTGCAGGACGTAAAGCTGACTCCCGATTCCAGAACCAATCGCATCTTTATCACAGGTCCGGCTGACAGCCTGTCGCTGGTAGAACAGCTGATTAAAAGTCTCGATGAATCCCCGGCGGCTTCCGCGCAGATTAAAGTGTTCCAGATCACCAATGGCGATGCCACAGATCTTGTTCAGGTTCTGCGTTCGCTGTTTCCTGAACAGGCGGGCGTTTCGACGGTGCCGCAACTGGCGACAGCCGAAGAGGAATCCTCGCTGGTGCCTGTGCGATTCTCGGTCGACATCCGCACCAACAGCATCATTGCCACGGGAACTTCCGGCGATCTTAAGATTATCGAAGCGTTGCTGCTGCGTCTGGATGAAACCGATTCACAGGAACGAGTCAACGAAGTTTATCGATTGAAGAACTCCCCCGCTCTGGACGTCGCCAACGCCGTCAACAACTTTCTGCGCAGTGAACGAGTCGTCAATCAGGCAGCTCCGGGACGGCAAAATCCGTTCACACAGATCGAATCGGAAGTCGTCGTTGTTCCTGAACCTGTCGGCAACGCATTGATCATCAGTGCGACGCCACGTTACTTTGAACAGATCATGGAACTCGTGGAAGGCCTGGATGCTCAACCGCCGCAGGTGATGATTCAGGTGATTCTGGTTGAAGTCGAACTGGATAATCTGCATGAATTCGGCGTGGAGCTGGGTCTGCAGGATTCATTGCTGTTTGATCGCAGTTTGCTCGGCAGCATTCTTACTCCGGGGTACAACTTTAATAATCAGCCGCTCGGAAATGCGAACACACCGGGCTCACTGGCGACAAAAAGCACTGTCGGCGGTCAGGCTCTGTCGCACTTTAGTCTGGGTCGGACCAGCACAGATACCGACTTCGGTGGCCTTGTGCTGTCCGCCAGCAGTGAAAATGTCAGTGTGTTATTGCGAGCGATGAATCAGTCGCGCAATGTGGAAATTCTTAGCCGTCCGCAAATCATGACTTTGGATAATCAACCAGCCTTTATTCAGGTCGGTCAGCGAGTTCCTCGAATTGTGGGCACCAGCATTAACCAGGTTGGTCAGGTGAATACTGTCGAACTGGAAAACGTGGGCCTGATTCTGGGCGTGACGCCGCGTATCAGCCCGGAAGGTATGGTGGTGATGGATCTCGACGCTGAAAAGTCAGAGGTAGGGCCGGAGATTGAAGGGATTCCAGTCTCTATTTCATCGACCGGAGAAGTGATCCGTTCGCCGCGAGTCAACATCACGACAGCTCAAACGACCGTCAGTTCTGCCAGTGGTCAAACGATCGTCATTGGTGGATTGATTACGACAAACAATACGACTCTTTCGCGCCGCGTGCCGTGGCTGAGTGACGTACCTGTTCTTGGAAATCTGTTTCGCTTCGATGGAACGAAAAATTCCCGCAAGGAACTTTTGATCATCCTCACGCCGCATGTTGTGCGAGGACCTTCCGAAGCGGAGTACATCAAACAGGTCGAAACGGCTCGTATGTCCTGGATCTCCTGCGACACATTCAACTGGATGAATACCGATACCGCCATGGTCGGCCAGATGGACTCCTCAACGATTCCTACCATTTATCCCGACCAAACTCCCGGTGCAGCTTCCATGCAGCAGGCTGTGCCACTCACGCCGTCTCCTGATCAATTTGTGAATCCGAGCGGCGTATCTGAGTCGATCAACGCACCAGCTTCCACGGACACCAAAGTGGTCGTTCCCGAATGGAAGATCGAGACTGGCGAAGGGGACGGATCGCAATCGACTGAGGATTCTGGCATCAAACAAATGTCGTTCCGCAGTACTTCGTTTAAAGAGACGGATCAGAAGGAACGTAAGAACACGACGGGCTCTGATTCCGAGGTTCCAACCCGGACAAAACCCAAATCAGAAGCCAGACCGAAATCTGAAAAGAAGTCATTCTGGCCGAGAGAGTAATGATGAAACACCTGACCTCACTGGCGGCTCGCGGACTGTTGATTAAATTAGCCGGAACGCGTTAGCGTCCGGTTCCTGCCGCAGAAACCCGTCAGGACAACCGGGGGCTAACGCCCGGCGGCTGATGAAGCGATTCGGCTCACACAAACATCAACACAGATCCATCCCTCTTCCAAATCATCGCCGACAACCATGCTTCAACGCTTCAACATAAAACGCAAATGCCTGTTGCTGCTGGCAGCAGGACTTTTTGTCAGTGCACCCGGCTGCACGATGATGAACGCAAGTGCGTTGTCGTTCACGAAGAAGGAGCCGGAATATCTGACACCTCGTCAGATCGTGCCGGTCTGGTCTGATACCGTGCTGCATCAGCCGGGGGAACCGGCAACGCGAGGTTTCGGCGGCCGCATTATGTTTTATGGCGAGGACAAACATAAAGCGATTCGCGTCGACGGGACTCTGGTTGTTTACGCATGGGATGACAGCAAAGGCTCGATGGAGCGAACTCCGGATCGCAAATACGTCTTCCCTTCCGACAAACTTCAGACCCATTACAGTCAGTCACGTCTCGGGCATTCTTATAGCTTTTGGGTTCCCTGGGATGCCGCTGGCGGACCTTTGCAGCATTTGACTCTGATCAGTCGCTTCGTGACCAACGATGGTACGGAAATCACGGCTGCTCCCGCGCATGTTGTGTTGCAGGGGCCGGGAGAACTCTCACCTTTTCAGAATGAGATCGCTCAGTCGAAGTCAAAAGCTGAGGAAAAAACAAATGCCCGAAATCGTCTGCGCTCTCCCGCAGGCAGTGGAATTCAGCGAGTGAGTTACGAAGTTGAGGAGTCAGAGACGGACGATCAGCGATCCTCGACTCCTTCGCGTCACCCGGGTTTGCAGACGTCTGAGATCGATCTCACCAGCGGCTTCTATCATCGCAATATGCAGGGACGGCAGAAGGGAGACAGCGACTCTTTGTTCGATGCGAAAGATGCTGACGACCTTCTCGCACCTGAACCGGTATCAGAACCACGAACGTTCAAATCCGATCGACGATCGAAGAAGTCAACTAGTTCCGAGGAGAATTCAAACCACGACGACGACGAGGAATCGGAGGAAGATTCGAATCCACCGTCAACTCGTTTACAACCTTTTGAATCCCGGGTTCGAACATCACGAGCAGCTCGGTCTGTTGGCGATCCGCTTCGGAAGGAACCGCTCCGCGCAAAGTGGCTGAATGGTCTTCCGGCGACACCTCGATCGTCACAGAGCGAGACTGAATAAACGACTGCAGCGACTCTGAGATCTGCGGCGTTTCAGCCATGTTGTTTTGTGAAGTTGTTCCCGAGTTCACAACGTCAGCAGCCAGCGTCAGCCGTTCGGCGTAAAGACCCGTTGGCCGGATAATCCTCGGACGATTCAAAGGCGCACGGGCCTCTTCAGTGAGACCCGTCACAGACGAAACGGCAGCTGTTACAGCAGACTCGCGGCCGATAAATTTTGAGGCGGCTTCCGCAGCCGTGGTGGTGCCGACTAGCTCTCCGGCAGTAGGCTCATCTCTCACGAATCGGGGTTTAGTTTCCGCAGCCCCCGAAGTCGATGTCGCCCCCGGCCGACTTCGCTTCGATAACGAGCCCCCAAGACTTCTCTGCCCAAACAGGCCCTGGGCTTGGCACGAATCGGATATCGCGAGCACAAACAAAACCGCAACGATGAGCGTGTTGACTTTGCGACCTGACGCGCCATGCCGAGAAGTCATTGCGGAACCGGTCATCGACTCTTTCGCAAAGGTTAATGCTGGCGTCATTGGAGTCTCAATACGTCTTCGGGTCGGGAACGTGCAAGTTATGATCGGCTCGTATCGTGCAAAGCTCATCCTTCAATTGCCCAGTTCAAATCTCGACTCAATCACACGTCTCTGTTGATACGACTGCCTGTCAAAGGAATTGTAGCAATCCCAGCGATTGTAGGGCGTTCGGCTGACAGCAGGCTTTCTTCAGCATCTTCGCTGACCGATTCAGATCGCGAAGTCGGAACTTCCGCAATCTGGGCAGACTGCGAATTTTGTGGCAAATTCGGCCAGAATTCGATAAGGTGGCGCCGCCCTCGCTAATTTCCCGCCGGATTTCTCCCGCCTCTTCGAGTACTCCCGATGACCACTCGCCCCGCGCCATCAACGTCGCAGAATGCCGTCTCTCAAGGCGAGCGGCAGGGCGTCAGCCCTCCGATTAACGCTCTTCTCGCGCGCAACTTCTTCACGGACTTTTCTGGAACCAACCACGTCGTCATAGCGTTACTCCTTCTTCTTGCGCTGATCTGTTCCACGACCAGTCACGCGTTCGCACAAGCCCCGCCAGCAACTCCACCATCAGCCCCGGTCGACTTTTCCTCGATCACAAAACCCGATGTCGCAGCGGCCATCAATATTTCCCCAGAGCAGCAATCTCTGATCACACAGCTCATCAGTGAACGTGACACTGCGGTCGCAGCCGCAGAAGAAGCTGCTCGCCCTGCGATCATCGCGGCGGCCAACGAAAAGCTTCAGGCCGTGCTCAACGCTGATCAGCAGAGCTTGTTTGTGTCTTTGTTCACGGGCAAGAAACTTCGCTTCAACTTCCGTAGTCAAAAGTGGGCCGACGTTCTCGACTGGATCGCCAAAGAAGCTGATCTCTCGCTGGTTATGGAAGTTCCTCCGCCCGGAGTTTTCAACTACTCCGATTCCAAAGATTACAGCACTGTCGAAAGCATCGACCTTCTTAACGGCTGGTTGCTCACCAAAGGCTTCACTCTGGTTCGCCGCGAACGAATGCTTATGTGCCTGGATCTGAAAACAGGGCTTCCCGAGGGCGCGATTCCGAAAGTCACACCTGAAGAACTCGTAACGCGCGGGCGATATGAGTTTGTCAGCGTCATGTTTCCTCTCGAAGGGCGACCGGCCGAGATTGTCCTGCTGGAAGTGAAGCCACTGCTGGGAAGCTACGGTAAAGCCGAAGCCCTAGCTCAGACTCAACAATTGCTGGTGATCGATACGGCTTCGAATCTGCGAATTGTTCAACAGGTGATCACCAAGGTTCCGATGCTGTCAAAAACAGAAGGGACTCCGGTGCTGACCGTGTACCCGGTTGAACACGCGAATCCTCAGCAGGCCGGCGAAGTGCTGAAGACAATTGTCGCCGGGACAGTTGTGATCGACATCAAGGCTCGGCAGATTTCCGTGAACGCGGTGCCTTCCGAACAGGAGAAAGCAAAGATCATTCTGGGGCAACTGGAATCCAATCAGGGGCCTGATATGCAACCTCGGTTGCAGCTTTATCCTGTTCAGGTTTCGGACGCCGATCAGATGCTGGCCACGCTCAAGCTCATCGCACCGGACGGGCAATACCGCATTGATCCGTTGTCGAGCAAACTCATTGCGTGGGCAGCGGAAGCCGACCAGAAACGCATCAGCGAATCGCTGCAGATGATCCAGGCCGAACAACCTCAGGGAGGAGCTCGGCAACTTCAGGTGTATGCACTCAAGAACGCCGATCCGACAGCCATCTCTACGATGCTGGTTTACATTGTTCCGACCGCTCGAGTTACAGTGAATCCTGCGACAAGAAGTTTGGTCGCCTTCGGCACGCTGTCCGAACACGAAGCCATTCGCGCGTTGATTGAGCAACTGGAGAAACAGACAGAAACAGCCGCCACGGAGAAAACTCTCAAAACCTATCCAGTGAGCTCTGCCGTCGCCACGACACTTGTCACGTTGATGACGACCGCGGTTCCCAAAGCGCAGGTATTGTCCGACACCGCAAATCAACGACTGCTGGTGATGGCAACCGCCGATGAGCATACGCAGGTTGACATGCTGTTGAAGTCTCTCTCAACAGCCGAATCAAACGGCAAACAGCTAAAGATTCATGAAGCCGATCGGATTGATTCCGTCAGCGTGACTTCGCTGCTGACCACTTTGGCGCCTCAGGCCACAGTCACCTTTGATGTTGCCAACAAGAGACTTCTGGTTGTCGCTACAGAAGCCGATCAGGCGAAAGTCGCCGAGGTACTGGAGCAGGTTCGCACATCGGAAGCCGATGCCGTGCGTTCGCTGAAGTCTTATCCACTGCAACCAAAAATTGTTTCTACAACGATCATTTCTCTGCTACTGCCTCTGGTGCCCAAAGCCAGTGCGATTCCTGACGAAGCCAATCGTCGCCTACTGATTACAGCCACAGAAGCGGAACACGAATTGATCGCGAAGGTGATCGAACAGGTTGAGAAAGACGCTATTGGAAATCTGCCCGAGCTGAAATTCTATCCTCTTCAGAAAGTCGTCGGCCCAACATCCCTGGCCGTTCTTCAATCCGTGGCACCGTTAGCGCGGATCACGTTCCTGCCCGATGGCAATCGTTACAGTGTGCTCGCAACACGTGATGACCACACAGTGATTGCAGCCACGATCGAGCAACTCGAACTGAACGCCGCTGATATCCAACGCGAGCTGAAGTTTTACGATGTCGCTGCCATTGGTACCACGGATGCTCGAGTGCTGCTGTCAACAACCTTCACGGACGTCACATTCGTGGCGACGGCTGAAGGCAATAAACTGATGGCGTGGGTTTCACCGGCTCAGGATGAACGCATTCGAACCACGCTGGAACAGCTGATGGCAGAAAAGCCATTCCAGTCGACCCGCACGATGGAACTCTATTCCATCGCCGAACTGGGGCCATCTGCGTCAACGGTCCTGGCTCAGGCTGTTCCGAAAGCCACGATCTCTGCAGGAGCCCGAGCCGATCAACTGGCAATCGTGGCCGCGGCCGAAGATCACGTGAAACTCAAGAAAGTTCTGGAGCAACTGCAGTCTTCCAAATCGATTCCACCTTCAAAAACACTGACTGTGCATCCGATCAAAGGGCTGACACCGTCGTCTGTCCTGCAGGTGTTGCAGCCTCTGGTTGATGCGGATGTTCAGCTCACGGTCGACCCCACCGGACAACAGTTGTTTGTGCGAGCATTCCCGGATAAGCAGGACCAGATCAAGGCCGTCGTCGAACAGGTCAGCGCATCGTTGGCCAGCCGTCCACTACGATCCACGAAGACCTATATGATCGGTGCGCCAAACGCCGACGAGGCTCAGGAAGTTCTGATGGCGTTGTACCCCGATGCCAAGATTGTGATGGATGCCGATCGCAAGATGATCGTGGCCACGGCCACGGATGAGCAACATGCGACCATCGATCAGATCGCTAAGCAAATGAAAGGCACATCGCTCGATGGCGACGTTCCTTTCCCGGCTGTTTACTCGCTCAAGAACGCCAGCGCGACGGAAGTGCAGACTTTGCTGACGTCCATGTATTCGCGGTTCGATGGCGTCCGTCTTTCCGTGAATGAAAAGACCGGTCGGCTGATCGTGGTCGCTCGCAAAGAACAGCACGATGCGATTCGCCCGCTGATCGAGCAACTTGATGGACCTGCCGAGACCGAAATGAAGCAGGAACTCGCAGTCTTCCGATTAAATCAGCTCGACGGGCTTTCTGTCCAAACGGCATTGCAGCCACTGTTGCCGAAGAATGCCCAGGTCACTGCTGATCGGATTGGACGACAGCTGTTCGTCAGTGCCTCGGCCGATGATATGCCGGCCGTTCGCGAGCTGGTCCAGCATATGATCACATCTCAGGGTTCCACGGAGGGCCTGGAGACTCGCAGCTATCGTCTTCGTCCCTATGAAGCCGACGAAGCTCAGGAAGTGCTGACAAAGCTATTCCCGGACGCCACCATGGTGACCGATGTGTCTCAGGAAATGCTGGTCGCAACCGCCACACCCAAACAGCATGAGACTATCAAACAAGTGGTCGAGCAGATGACAAGCGTGCTGCCGATGGAGAATGCTCCTTCGGCAAAGGCCTATCCTCTGCGAACGGCAGATGGCGACATCACCGTGGAAGTTTTTGACGCTATGTTTCGGCGATCGGACAATGTCAGAGTTTCCTTTGACTCGAAAACTCGGTCTCTGATTGCCGTCGCTCGCCCGGATCAACACGCCGTGATCAAGGCGCTGATTGATGAACTGGAACCGGTTGGGGCAGCCAATGAAACTCAAACACTGGAAGTGTATGCACTTGGTGGCATGGATGGACTCACTGCCGTGGAAGTGGCCGAAGGCGTTCTGCGTTCCATCGACTCGGCCGCAACGGTCTCGTGGGAAAAAGCCTCGAAGCAGCTTGTGGTCACAACCACACCCGCCGGTCACCAACAGATCAGCGCGGCGATGGAACGATTTCAGGAGAGCGATCCTCGTGAGATGGATGTCATTCAACTTCGCCTGTTGAGCGCATCGTCCGCACAGAATGCGATCGAAGGTCTTTATGGTGACACCTTCACGAAGGACGACAATTATCCGGTAATTCAGGCAGACGAAGATTCACAGCAGTTGCTGGTTCGAGGATCAAAGAAGCAGCTTCAGGATATTCGCACACTGCTGATCAAGATGGGTGAAGCCGGTCTGTCGCCAACCGGGGACGTGACTGATCAGGCCAATCGAAATCTGCGAGTCATCCCGATTCAGGGTGATGTCGAGCCAACTCTTCAGAAGATTCAGGACCTGTGGCCGCGAGTTCGCAGGAACCCAATTCGAGTCCTGCGACCTGGCACCGAAAAAGAAACGCCCGCAGCCGAACCGCAACCAAAAGCCGACGGACAATTCTCAGTGCCGCCCGAGGAAGCTTCTTCACCGACAGCAATCGAGCCAGCACAAAAAGAACCGACTGAATCGCAGGCCGCCCAGAAAGCATCCGCACAAACAACAACGAACATAACGAACGCAGCCGCGACAGTACCGGGACAGGATGAGCCTTCGCCGGTCGTCATTATTCCGGGAACAGATCGAATCACGATTGCCTCCGACGATATCGAAGCTCTTGATCAACTGGAAGCAATCCTCCTCGCCACATCCTCCTCGCGAACAGCCAGTAACGTTGCCAGTCGCAATCGCGACTTCTCGGTTTATCAACTGCGAAACGCAGGCGCTGAGGAAGTTGCGGAGACGCTGGAATCGATCTACGAAAGTCGAGCTGGGATGTTGGCGTTCGGTTCGGTGGTGATCGTGCCGGAATCCCGCATGAACGCGTTGATCGTTTACGGCGGACGTACAGATCGGGATCGAATCGAGCAGCTTCTGGAAATTCTTGACACCGAAAAGCTACCAGACTCTGGCCGGATCTTCAGAACCGAAGTCATCACCGTGAAACATGCTGATGCCGAAAAAGTGCAGGATGTGGTTCGAGGCGTTTATCGCACGGAGATGACAGCAGGAGGTACACGGAGAGCCATCGAGATTCCGACGGGGATCGATTCGTCCGTGGCGAATGTGCTTCGACAAATCAACGCCGCCTCCTCGGCCCCGCTGCTGACGATCGAGGTTCAGGAAGAAACGAACTCTTTGGTCGTGAAGGCCCCTCAAAATCTGATTGATGAGATCTCTGAACTTGTGACTCAACTGGACGAAACTTCCGCCACAAACCGGGCTCGAGGAGTTACTCTCATTCCACTCAAAAAGACGAATTCGCGCCGCGTCATGCAGGTCCTGAACGATGTCCTGGATCAGTAACTCGGCCCATTTCCCAATCTTTCCCATGGTCGGGCATTCTTTTCGTAATCTCTGCAAATACCGCAAACATCCGAGTCGATTGCCAAAAATACTGGCTTCTCAGGAGTCTGAACCGGAGAATGTCGATGAGGAACCAAAGAGGATGAGTTGAAAGGTCCCGCATCGGACAACAATCTTGATGCAACCCTAAAGCTCACCTAAAGTTCCCACCCTAAATGCTGATCGCCCAATGACTTGAGCACAGCATCCCGCCGAATTCCCTCCTGCCGAAATCCAACCTACCCTCGGCACCATTCGGAAAATCCCATGAGTACGATTCTGAAACGCCCGTTGGCGTACCGAGATGCTCCGCGCCGTTTAACGGCCGAAGAACTCGATCACGTCCAGAGGTTGTTCACCACGGATGGACTCTCCGCCGTCACCAGCGAATTTGGGTTTTCGACCGATTTGCAGGCTCTGCAGTCGATCGCTCATTCCCTGGGAATGACAATTGTGGACTTGTCCAAAGTGACAGTTGATCGATCGATCCTTGAGGGTTTCCCGGTTCGACTGATTCATCGTCATGCGATTTTTCCGATCGACCGCAGCTCGTCGTCAATCCGAATCGTGGTCAGTAATCCGTTTGACGTGCAGGCCGCCGATGCGGTTTCAGCCGCGACCGGTCTGTTCGTGATCACAGATCTTGCTCTGCCACACGAAGTGGCCATGCTGATTAAAACTCACCTCGGTGTCGGCGCGCAGACACTGGATGGCCTGATGGCTCAGGCCGCTGAGAACTCCGATGAGATCGAGATCCTTGGCGACCTCAGCTTCGAAGAATCTGAAGCCGCTGCGATGGCTCAGCAGGCATCCGTCGTTCGACTCGTCAACGACATTCTGACCGAAGCCGTCACTAACCGTGCCAGTGATATCCACATGGAGTCTCAGGCCTCAGGAATGAAGATTCGCTACCGCATCGACGGTGTGCTTCAGAATCAACCGGTGCCTCCGGAGCTGAATCGGTTTCAGGCAGCGATCCTGAGCCGCCTTAAAATCATGGCTCGACTGAACATCGCTGAAAAACGCGTTCCGCAGGACGGGCGTATCAAGCTGCGAGTTCAGGGCCGCGAAGTTGATATTCGCGTTTCGATCATTCCAATGTTGCATGGCGAAGGTGTCGTCATGCGAGTTCTCGACAAGAACGCGATGAAGTTTTCGCTGTCCGGTGTCGGGATGGAAGACGACACCTGCAGCCGATTCCGTGAACTCATCCGACTGCCTCACGGCATCGTGCTGGTGACAGGCCCGACGGGCTCCGGCAAGACCACGACGCTTTACAGCGCGCTGGCTGAGATCAAAAGTGAACGCAACAAGATCATCACCACGGAAGATCCAATCGAGTATCAGCTCGAAGGCATCAATCAAATTCAGGTCAATCATAAAGTCGGCCTGACGTTCGCCGCGTGTCTGCGAAGCATTTTGCGTCATGACCCGGATGTTGTTCTGGTCGGAGAAATTCGCGACTTCGAAACCGCAGAGAACGCCGTTCAGGCTTCTCTGACCGGGCACATGGTCTTCAGTACTCTGCATACCAATGATGCGGCCGGCTCCTTCATGCGGCTGGCCGATATGGGTGTTGAACCGTTCCTGATCAGCAGCACGCTGGAAGGAATAATGGCTCAGCGACTGGTGCGAACGTTGTGCAAGCACTGCCGCGAAGCCTACATGCCTTCGGAAGAAGAAGTGCCGGCCGATTTCCCGCTGGAAGACTACACCGCTGGTCAGCCGATCTACCGTGCGAATGGATGTCGCCAGTGTCGCGGCACAGGATATTCGGGACGTCTGGGCATCTATGAACTGCTCGTTACGAACGACGAAATCAAGGTGCTCGCCAGTGAACGTCGTGGTACGAACGAAATTCGAAAAGCGGCCATCGCCAGCGGTATGAGAACTCTTCGTCAGGACGGCTGGCTAAAGGTCGCCCGCGGCCTGACCAGTATCGAAGAAGTGCTGCGTGTGACGAAGGCGGAGTAGGGCGGGGCGTTAAGAAGTCAAGATTCACCACAGAGGACACAGAGAGCACAGAGGAAAATCGCGGAGGAGTGACAAGAGCTGTTTGCAATGTCTCTCTGCGTTTCCCCTCAGTGCTCTCTGTGACCTCTGTGGTAAAAACTGCGATTCAGATGTGATTTCAATCATTGCACAGCGAACACGCAACAATGATTGACCAGGTTGTTGGGGGCGGCAGTGCCGGAGTTCAGTTACATCGCAAGAACGATGACTGGTCAGGACGTGAAAGGACTGATCTCAGCCGATTCGCGCAGTGATGTGATGGCGATGCTGTCTCAGAAGTCGCTGTTCCCGATGACCGTTGCTCCGGCGAAGCAGCCGTTATTCAATTTCAAATTCAACCGGCCAATCCGTGCTGAAATTCTTGCTGCGACACTGACGCAGTTGTCCGACCTGCTCACCAACGGAGTCCCGCTTCTGCAGGCGTTGGACCTTCTTTCTCAGCAGGCGACTCATGATCGGCTGAAAGAAGTTCTCTCGGATGTGCGAGGCCGCATCGCCGAAGGTAAACAGCTTCACGAAGCCATGGGCGCGCATCGCGATGTCTTCAGCGATTTGACGTTATCGATTATTCGAGCCGGAACCGAAGGCGCATTTCTGGAGGCCTCACTTCAGCAAACAGCGGAGTTCCTTGAAAGACAAGAAGAACTGCGTGCCAAGATTAAGGGAGCGATGGCCTATCCGGCATTTCTGGCAGTGGCTGGAAGCACCGTGACTCTTGTTCTGATTGTCTTCTTCGTCCCCAAGTTTAAAGAACTGTTCGCGTCCCTGGAACGCCAGGGAACACTGCCAACGCCGACCATCATTCTTCTTTGGCTCAGCAATTTCCTCGGGCGCTTCGGAATATTCGTCGCCATGGCGGCGGCTGGCCTGATTGCATTGATTCGTCGCTGGGCAGCATCGCCGAATGGACGTCAGAAAATTGACAGCATCAAGACGAAAGTTCCCGTCTTCGGGCCAATTGTGCTCAACAGTGCGGTCTCACGATTCTGCCGAATTCTGGGGACTCTGTTGAGAAACGGAGTGCCCATGTTGAAAGCGTTGGAAATCAGCAGCGACTCATCCGGCAACGTAGTGCTGGGGCAGGCGATCAGAAAGTCAGCCGAGAATATCTCTGCCGGGGAATCGCTGTCCTCGCCGCTCACAAAATGCGGTCTGATTCCAGCTAATATTATGGCCATGATCAGCATCGCGGAAGAAGCCAATAACCTGGAACGAGTGCTCAGCAACGTCGCTGATGGCATCGACAAAAAGGTAGCTCGTCAACTGGACACGATGGTTCGCCTGATCGAACCGGCTCTGCTCATGGTGATGGGCAGTGCGGTACTGTTTGTGATTGTGGCGTTGTT
>CAIJTV010001302.1:0-2245 GCA_903823635.1 uncultured Planctomycetaceae bacterium | reverse complement strand
CAAACTTCATTCGCAGGAAAGTACTGATCTCATGCAGAGGTCTTCTGTTGCTACATTGATGTTGTGCCTGTTCGGATTGAGTACTCTCCACGGAGCGGAGGATCTACCGGGGCTGGTCAAAGAAAAACCCTCAGAAGGCTTCTCGGTGCAGACAGAGCAGGGGTGGATGGTCGCGTATGAGATGGCGATCCCTGGAACGGAAGTTAAGTTTCGGATGGTCCCTGTTCCGGGCGGCGAGTATGTGATGGGGAGTCCGGCGACGGAGCCACACCGCAAAGATGATGAGGGCCCTCAGAGAAAGGTCGTCGTCGCTCCATTTTGGATGGCTGAGTGCGAAGTCACATGGGCTGAGTTTCGCCAGTTCATGGAATTGTACCGTGTTCTCAAAGAGCTTCAGGCCAACAGAATCCGCACCGTCACCGACGCCAATCGAATCGATGCCGTCACCGCTCCGACGCCGCTCTACATGCCGGACTTTACGTTCGAATTCGGAGATGATCCCAAGCTGCCGGCAGTCTCGATGACTCAGTATTCTGCCAAGCAGTATACCAAGTGGCTTTCAGCGATTTCCGGCCAGCAGTTTCGCCTGCCAACAGAAGCGGAATGGGAATACGCTTGCCGAGCCGGAAGCACAACGGCTTATTCGTTCGGTGATGATCCAGCAATGCTGGCAGAGTACGGCTGGTTTGAATCCAACACCGAGAAGAAAGGTTCTCGCCTCGTTCGACAGAAGAAGCCAAACGCATGGGGGCTTTACGACATGCATGGCAATGCCGCAGAATGGGTGATCGATGGCTACGCGAACTACATGCCTCAGGATGCAGCTCTCAATGCGGCGAAAGACTGGGCACGAACAGACAAGCCTGACCCGAGAGTTGTCCGTGGTGGATCATGGGAGTTCCCGGCTGCCGACTGTCGTTCCTCAGCACGACTGGCTTCTGATGACGAAGCATGGAAATATCAGGACCCGAACCTTCCACTGAGCCCGTGGTGGTATACCGACGACCCGGCTCGCGGTGTTGGGTTTCGCTTGCTGCGTCCACTGCAGCCATTGCCTCGCATGGAAATTGAAGACTTCTGGAAGATTGACGCCGAAGATATTCAGTACGACGTCGATGACCGACTCAATGAAGGTCGAGGAGTTCTCGGGTTGGTCGACAAGGATTTGCCACAAGCGATCCTCGACCTCCAAAAGAAGTAATGTCGGATACTCAGCTCGAGATCCGACGACCGGGGCTGTCAGTATTCAGCGTCGCGTAAAAATTCAGTGACGCATGAACTCAGTTTCCCAGCACCTGTTCATCCCGAATGGTAGTACATCAGGAATTCTCATGAACTCTCAGAACCCACGTCCTCAACTGCGTGCCGGCATGGTTGGCATGGGGATGATCTTCGATGAAACCTATCGCCCATTCTTTGAATCTGTTCACGCGAAAGGGCTCTATGATCGTCGCTTCGGAGATCTCGATGTCACAATGGTCGCCGTAGCATCGAAGACCGGCCAAAGAGCAGATCGATATCTTGAACAATCCAAAGGAAAGATCCCGGCCTTCCAAAGCTTCCGTGGCGACGATGCCGTTCAGCAGATGCTGGGCGAGAATTTAACTTTTGCCTGTGTCGCAACGCCGGACGATCGACATTTTGAAGCGTCAAAAGCTATTCTCGAGGCAGGCGTTCATCTGCTGGTTGAAAAGCCATCGGTGCTTACTCTTCAGGAGATTGATCAGTTAAATGCTATAGCTGAAGAAAAGGGATTGCTTGCCCGCGTCGTGTACCACAAGCTTCTCGACCCTGACCACAAGAAGCTTCGTACGCTGGTACACGACAACGTCCTCAAGCACGTGAACAACGGCTATTGTTCATTACTGGAACCACGCCAGATTTCTGGCAGTCAGTTTTCTGAATGGATCACAGGCCGCAATCCCGGAACTTATGTCGCCGTTCATTACATTAAACTTATCGACTTCACATTTGGCGGTCGCCTGAAAACGGTGATGTGTACCGGTCAACGGGGTCTGGTCGGACCAAAGGATGGGAACACCTGGGACAGTTGCCAATTGCGACTGATCTACGAATATGAATCTGGTCGCGAAGCGGCCTTCGATATTCACACGTCATGGGTGACCCCTGACAATTTTCCGGGGTATGTTGAGCAGGAAGTACAGTTCCGTTTCGACAACGGCATATGGAACGGACACTCCCGCAAGCGTGGAGTTGAACTGACCGTCGAGAATATGACTCCGCT
>CAIJTV010001301.1:0-23606 GCA_903823635.1 uncultured Planctomycetaceae bacterium | reverse complement strand
CGCATAGAAGCGTCGAAATCGCGAGGCGGCTTTTCGAGTAGTCTCAGGGCTGCTCGGGGCGGGCCATCCATCTTTTGTTCAAGTTTTCCGGGAGAATGCGTCCAGTTGCCACCAAGCGGCTTCCATCGAGCCACGTCCAGCGTTTCGAATTTCTCTGTTAGCAGAGGGCGCAGATTGTCATGCTCGGTGAGCTTGCTCTCTTCGTCCTTCTTCATCAGCTCGACTTCTTTTGATTCCGCAGTCTGAAGTTTCTGCAGAGCATTCTGTACTTCGGCTTTAGCAGCCTCAGACTTTTCCTGTGCCTTCAATACGTACGCCTCTAAAACCCACGGCCGACGTTCCGGCTCTTGGGCTTCTTCCGGAAGCGTCACGGGGGAGATCACGAGATCTGCAAAACTCAGAACTTGCGGAATACCAGGCTGAATGACTCGGGATTTGTCCGGGTTTCTTTCATCGCCTCGAACATACATGTAAGTGGGTTCGTCCGGCAAACCGTCAAAGATTCGAGGAATTCCATCTCGAGTCAGATCTGGCTCACCCGGCACTACATCCAATCGCACATGGTACGGTTCAAAGAAGGCTCGCAGCCGATAATAGTCGTCCTGCGCAATAGGATCGTACTTATGGTCGTGACATCGAGCACAGTTCATCGTCAGGCCGAGAAAGCCCTTGCCGACGTGTTCAACCGTTTCTTCCATCCATTGCGGTCTGTTGAAGAGCCAGTAGTTTCGTGCGAGATATCCAGTGGCCCGAAGTTTCCCGAGATCATTCGGATGCATTTCATCCGCCGCCAGCATCAGGCGAATCATCTCATCGTAGGGCGTATCTGCATTTAGGGATTCGACAATCCAGTCGCGCCAGTGCCAGATGTGCTTCTGACTGTTTCGCAGCTGGTCTCCAAGACCCCACCAATCGCTGTACCGCCAGATGTCCATCCAGTGTCGTGCCCAGCGTTCGCCGTGACGAGGATCATCGAGCAGTCGCTTCACAGTTTGCTCATACCAGAGCGGTGATTGATCCGCTTCACAGGCGGCGATTTCTTCTGCCGTTGGAGGAGTACCGATCAGATCCAAGTGCAGACGTCGCAGTTGAATAATTCGCGGTGCTTCAGGTTGAGGTGTGATGCCATGTTTCCGCTGCTGTTGCTCCAGAAATGCATCGATCGGAGTACGACACCAGTCAGAAGAATCAGCCGGTACCGAGGGCCGAACAATTGGCTGAAACGCCCAGTGTTGCGAAGGATCGGCTTCTGGCTGTTCATCTATCGGAGATTTTGCGCCAGCCGCAATCCAGTGGCGAATCAACTCGATCTGTTCGGCGGTGAGAGGCTCTCCTTCCTCCGATGGCGGCATTCTCTCTTCCGCATTTGTGGCCGCAATACGCTTCAGAAGAATGCTGCTGTCTGCCAACTCCCCAGCGACAACCGCAGCTCCGGACTCACCGCCTTTGATGGCAAATGCGGCCGTATCCAGACGCAGCCCGGCCTCTTGCTTAAGGGCTCCATGACAGGCATAGCATCGTTGCTGCAGGATCGGCTTGACCTGCGTCAGATAGTCCACGGGCTCGTCTGCAGCGATCGCGTCAGAGACGCAGAGCAGGGCAGCCAGACAGATGAAAACAGTCACACGTCCCGTGACGCGAAAGACTTGAGCATCCAAATTCCACGGCCGCAGAGAAGACGAAGGTTGATGCATGACGATTCATCATTCGTTGAAAGATGTGGGTCGCTGTTCCAAATTTCTGAACAAGACTTACGGCACAAGCTTACCGTCAATCCGAAGGCCATTGAAGCCTCCATAGATTCCTGCACCCCAACGAACGGGCTTAAGCTTTGGCGGCTGTTCAAGCTTTTGGGCTAATGCACCGGAAATTGCTGTCGACCCGATCCGTTTTCCGTCCTGCGAAATCGTCATCTCACGACCGGACCAGGTGAACTCAAAGACGGTTGTGCCCGACGTCCACGCAGTCTTCGCACCCAGATGACCGGGGATCTTCATGCGATACACGGAACCGTACGACTTCCATTTGTCGTCCGCCAGAAACGGAAATGTGTCAGCACTCCATTCACACGGATACTTGGCCGACGTGGAAACAAACAGACTATCACCGCTGGTCACAAGACTGGTAATGCGCTGTCCCCAGAGATTGCTGATGTCCTGCCCACGATTCTCCACATCGTAGGGATGCACGATCTCCTTCGACAACTCCGGATGAGAGAACATCCGCTGCTGAAAACGCCATTGCTCCTGATCCGGGTTGTAACGCCAGACTTCGCCCCACGGCCAGACTCCCACGAACATTTCACCACCGCAAATGGCCGTGGTCTGCGCTTCGCGAGAACTGCTGGTGACACCTTCCAGCAACAGCGGCCAGTCAGCGCGATCGGTGATGGTGGTTCCGTCATACTGAAACAGTCGGCCCGTTGGATACTGTCCCATTAACAGCCGGTCGTAAAACGACATTGAGGAGTACAACTGATAGCTGACGCTGATGTTGGGCTGCAGCAGCATGCGCCACTTGCCGTTTTCCAGAATATAGAAGCCGCCGATATTGGAGCCCGTCACGATCTGTTTCCCAAACTGGCCCCAAGCGAATGTCGTCTCGCCAACAACCGGCAATGTCAGCACGATGGCTTTCGAAAGATCGACTTCGGATTGCTCAGAAGTCCACGGGCAGGCATAAAGCTTGCTGAAACCATCGTCGTCACTCACAAATGATCGATACGCGCCATCGCGGCGATCGACGTGATAGAAACACAAATACCCCTCAGCATAGAAGAACAACTGATAGCTGCCGCTGCCGGGCTTCTCCAGAATTGTGCGACCATCATATTGAACGGTGCTGTCGCCAAATGTCAGCAGGCCCGAACCGACTCGCATCGTCTCTTCGGTTCCGCCTACTTCCGGAGCAACCTGCCATTGTTTCGCGGCCGGGTCCCATGCTCTCACGCCGCCATAAGTCGAATACACGACGTCATCACGAGTGTAGAGATAGGTTCCGCAGAGATCGTTCGGCCGTGGCAGCAATTCGACATCAACGTTCTGATCGCTCTGCGTGGAACGAACATAGAACTGAATCGCATGCCGATCGGCTCGAGAGCGAGTGTTGTAGCCATTCTGAAAACCGGCTCCGATGGTGATGGAACCGTCTTCGCTCTGCACTTCGAACAGCGATCCAAAGTTCTGGCCAACATCGGTTCCTCGATCGACGGTGACCTGAAATGTTGTTGAATTTTCAGATTGCTGAAACACCACCGGAGCGTATTTCGCGATCAATGTTTCTCCGCCACTCTGAATGTATTCCGGCGTGCCATCGTCATTCAGATCCAGCAATCGTTCTTCGATGGAAATCGGAGGCAGTACTAAGCCAGTATGCTGCAGTGCGATGCGATCCTGAGCGGGCCGATAAACATAGCTGCGGAAGTTGTCGCCGGCTTGAGTTCCCACCACGACAACTCGTTCCTTTTGTCCTGGCAGCACGATCGACTGCAACTGACCGTGCAGGTTTTTGAAATCCGGATGAGTATGGCCGATGGTCTCCAGTCTTTGCAGCGGAGAAAGAATCGGCGTGTGATCGTCCGTCTCGCCTTCGTTTCGGACGAAGTAAACTCCGCTGCCGGGATTCGGATCATTGGCTCCATAGGTCGCTCCGGCCAAAACGAGATCCAGTCGCCCGTCATGATCCAGATCCAAAGGAGCGGCCACAGCACGATGATGAATGCGGATGATCTCTCCGCGTGTGTCCTTCAAGGGCCCGAAGGAGCGGAATTCGAAGCGATCATTTTCCCCTAGAGGCTTCTCCAGCCTTAGCAGATACAGCCAGCCCTTATCCGTGCCAACGACTAAATGCTGCTGACCACTTCCGTCGTAATCCCATAACGCTGCTCGATGAAAGCCCCAGCGAGTCATATGCTGGATGTCGGTGTCGCCGTCGACCTTGAAAATTCCGTTCTGATCCAACAGTGGAAATCGTGAAGACGACAACTTCGGCTGCCCATCAGCAATCGTTAACTCTCGGAACGTCCAGTGCGAATCGTTCTCCAGCAGAAAGCGACGTTCCTGAGAATCAGTCAGAATCTCAGTGAAGTTGTAGCCCCGAGTGGGAACGTTCGTGCCGCTGATCCAGCGTTCAAAACGAAAACTCGGAACTGGTCCAGGTTGCTTCAGATTTCGACAGACAGCCAGGTCACAACCGCGTGAGATCAGCAAGTTCGGCCACGGTCCGTCACCATGCACGGCCAGCACCGCGTGATAGTTGTACGCATCGTAACCATCGTCCGGCAGATCCTGAATGGCCAGTTCCCCGAGATCACGAAACACGGGCTCGTTCTCGGACCCGTTCGCGGCTCGCTGCAGGTAACGAATCTGGTTTCCGTCCATGCCGCTCAGCACTAACAGGTCATCTGAGTTTGTCTCTGCGTTGTGGTACATCACTGGTCGAGAAGCACCACCCGGATAGCGAATGCCGTTCTCTGTGCCTTCGCCGATCAGTAGTGTCTGACCATTCTCATCCTTCAATAGGTGTTGCGGTCTTGCGTACTCAACGCCATCTCGCTTCTTATAAGCTGCCCCTGCGAACACGGGCAGCCCGTGTTCAGTGTCAACATGCGGCAGATGCCAGAGCACTCCACCCCAGTCACCGATAATCAGATCGGCACGTGTCGAATTCTGCGGACGATACACGGTGGGGTACGTGTAATTGAAGTTCTGCGGCCAGATCGATTCCGGATGTTCGGCCAGTCGATACTTCGGATTGACGAACGGGATGTTGAACGGCAACCCTTCTTTTGTCCGTAGCGGTTTCGCAGCGACCTCCAGTGTGATATTCGGAAACTCGCCCACACGTTTCAGGCAGGAAATATTTCCCTGACGATCTGTCCCGACGGCTTCTTCTCGTCCATCTCCGTCCCAATCAACGGGCTCAACCATCAGCACAACATGCCCAAGTTGGTCGCACAACCGAATCGGTTCGCCAATGGTTTGCAGGTCCTTCGAGGGATAAAGATAAACACCATCCCACAACCGAGCAATCAGCAGATCCTGCGCATCGGGTGCTGACCAAGCGACAACATCGGCACTGACGATGGTTCCAAACGACAGACGCCCCGAGTCCGTTTGCAATTCCGTCAACGGACCAAATTCCACATTCGACTGCGCGTGGCAGACAGTGATATCACCGAGGCATGCCACGATGGCAAGCAATCTCAACAAACGATTCAAAGAGTTCATGGATGGCTCGCGAGTGGAAAAAGAGACTCACTTTTTTCGAAGATCCATCCTGCAGTCTGAATCAGGTGGCACTGGTTCTCCGATTTTCTCAACAGGGTGGTTGAATAAATACTGCCAGACCGCTTCATGCAGGAATTTACCGGACGAATCTTTTACTGCAGCACCGCCAGGGACGACGGAACTGTGAGCCCGCTTCTCGTCATTCCTGACATCCGCGTTTGTGATCAGACGCCTCGAATTCCCGAAAGGGGCTGGCACCTGATCGACATTGATAATCGGGCCAAACTTTGAAAGCCCCAGCAGTTGCCAGCTTCGGCAATAGTGATCACCGCTCCAGCCACTATCAAGCACATGACTGAAGCCAAAGAATCGATTTGCCTCGGTCGCTGATGGCAGGCTCTGCCAGCTTTCATACTGATCACGTGGTCCGCAGAACATCACAACTCGGTCAACTTTCTGATGTTTCGCAAAGCGAGCAGCCGTTGTCGAACCATGCGAACTTCCTGCCATAATCACTCGATCCCAACGCAGCCCGTCGTTGGTGCTGTTGAAAAAATGTCCCCATTTTCCCTGCGGATTTTCTTTATCGAGCCACTTCACGAACTGAAAGGCTCGCTCCATAACTCCATCGGGCTTCGGGATGGAGACAACGTCACTAAAGTCTTCTCCGGTGGCCGCTTCAAGTCGGATCTTCCCGAGGAAATACTCATCCTCCGGCGCGGGCTCTTTACCGAATTTTCCAAACCAGCCGTTAGCATAATGCACCTGAATGGCATGCAGCCCGTACCCGGAAACTCTTTCGAACAATGGCGGACTGTGTCCCATGAGCCAGATCACCAGTTTGCCCTGCGGAGCCACGCGAGTATCTACAACAGCATTCTGGAGATCCTGCGGCTTACCATCTTTCTCGAAGACAAATTCAATCTCCGGATGCGGCTTTGTTCGAGGATCAATCTGGCTCGCCCGAGCTTTCAGTTCATACTTTTGTGGCGTCTTGTCCTTAAACTTCAACTCCGGCTCCGCACCATCAGTCACCGTCGCAAGCGTTGCGAGAATCAGACAAGAGAGCACACAGGAGTAACGAGGGTAATTCATGTTCAGCGATCTCCGGATTTCGATCCATTCGGTTAGCATCGCATTGCAACAAAGCCCAGACGCAACATCAAGCGACGTCTGCTGGTCTGTTAAATTGGCTCCGAAGCCTTGCATCATGATGCGATCGAAGCAATTTACGCTTGAAGCGTGGAGAGGTATTCCAGATTTCTGGCGTGACGTTGTCTGCGGAAAGCCGGCTGGTTGAACAAAGAAGCTGATACTCTGGCCGCAGGGCCGTCACAGAAAGATGCCGAGAAAAGCAGGGCAGACGCCACTCAGGTCGCGCTGCGTCGTGCAGTCCTTTCCGGCATGCAGAACCGGAGTACGCGTCGGGCTATCAGGCGGGATCAACTACGATCTCTGCCAGCTGCCCGCTATGAAGTGGCCACGACTATTTCAGGACTTGCTCAATCTTTGCTGACAACTCTCTCACAGTAAACGGCTTGGAAATCAGATCGGCAACGCCCACTCGAGCCGCGCCGATTCGCAGTTGATCGTCGACATATCCCGATGTCACGGCGACTGGAAGGTCGGGACAGAGATCTCGCACGGCGGCAGCAATCTCGAGGCCTGGCATGACGGGCATGTTGTAGTCTGTGATGACAATTTGAAACGCGGTCGGATCGTTGCGAACCGCATCAAGTGCCGCGAGCGGATTGTCGTACGCACTGACGGTATATCCCATGCGCTCCAGCATCAGCCTTGAGATCTTCAGAACAGACGCATCATCGTCGATCAACAAGACATGCCGACTCTCTTTGGGCGTGGGTCTGTCAACTGCGGCTACAGTACTTGCGGCTACAGAGACGGCGGCCACAGGATCATTGGTCAGGGTGTGCTGAACTGGTTCATTCTCAAGCGGCCGGTCAGGAGTATCGCCCACGACTTCCGGGAAGTAGATGCTGAACTTCGTACCCTTGCCCGGCTCGCTGTCTGCGTGGATAGAAGCGCCGTGCGATTTTACGATCCCCTGAACAACGGACAAACCGAGTCCTGTTCCTTCACCGAGGGGCTTTGTCGTAAAGAATGGTTCGAAGATTCGTTCCAGAATCTCCGGAGCGATTCCGGGGCCGTCGTCACTGACGGAGAGCCGGACAACTCGGGAGGTCTGATCAAATGGACCTGCAAGCAGCGGACAAATTGCCAGTTCAGGGGCATTTGCGTTAATCAGTTCGACGCCGATATCGATCGTACCCGATTGACTGCCAATCGCCTGCGCGGCGTTCGTGACGAGGTTGATGATGACCTGCTCAATCTGTGTCCTGTCAGCCAATATCCACGACGGTTCCGCTGCACAGTGAACCATGAATGAAAATCTGACTGGCAATGTGGATTTCAACATCGCCATCGCATCATGAACAACGGCTGCAAGGGGGATACGTCGCAGCTCTGTCGGTTGCTGTCGGCTGTAAGAAAGAATCTGCTGCACGAGATTTCGGGCACGGGTTCCGGACCGATAGATTTCCCCAAGGTACTGCGCGAGTAACTCATTTTCCCGGATTTCCTTCTGAGCCAGTTCTGCGTTCCCAAGGATCGCGGCGAGAGCGTTGTTGAAGTCATGTGCGATGCCGCTGGCGAGTGTTCCAATGGCTTCCATTTTCTGCGATTCACGCAGTTGAGATTCCAGCGATTCTTTGGCTGCGTCCGCCACCACTCGTTCCGTGACGTCGGTGATAAATCCATGCCACAGAACGGAACCATCCGGTTCCCGTTCAGGTGTTGAGCTACCAGCCAGCCATTTTTCCTTGCCGTCGATCTGGATGCGAAATTCGTGAGACCACGGTGTCAAATTGCGAGCAGATGCCTGAATCGATTCCTTGATCCCTGCAAGATCGTCAGGGTTTGCTTTAGCGATGATACCAGTGGCATCCTCCAGAAGATCTTCTGGACAACTGCCGAACAGATTTTTCAGACCCTCGCTGCTATACGGCATAGAGATTCGTGTAAACGGCGGTGAGAAACCGTGGCGCTGGGCGGGGGGTTGGTGGGCGGTGGAAAAGTGTAGCGCCCGTTTGTTCAGTTGTTGACTTCAGATTCTGTTGAGAAAGCGTCATTGTGGCGTGTTTCCGGCGGCGGAATCCGGGGGAGACAGGTGACGAGGGTGATCACCGACATGGAATTGTGGAGCGAAGTTCGGCGGCGGGTTTTGACCGGCGAACTCAGCAAGCGGGCGGCCTGTCGCGAGTACGGCGTGCACTGGCAGACCCTGGAAAAGATGCTCGCACACAGTGAGCCGCCGGGGTATCAGAAAACGGCGAAGCGGACATCGAAACTCGACCCGTTCGTACCCATCATCGAAGAGATCCTCAGCAGCGACCGCAAGGTCCATCGCAAGCAGCGACACACGTCTCGTCGGATCTTCGAGCGGCTGCGGGATGAGCACGGCTATGACGGCGGCGAGACCATCGTCAAGTCCGTTGTGCGCAGCTGGAAGCAAACGCATCAGGAAGTCTTTCTGCCGTTGTCGCATCCGCCGGGCGAAGCGCAAGTCGACTTTGGATTTGCGGATGTGTGGCTCGCCGGTGAGCTGACGAAAGTTGCGTTGTTCGTCATGACGCTGCCGTACTCGGACGCGATCTTCATCCACGCATTTCCTCGAGAATGCACAGAAGTATTTCTGGAAGGTCATCGCCGCGCGTTTGAATTCTTCGGTGGCGTGCCAACTCGCATCAGTTACGACAATTCGAAGATCGCCGTGGGCTCGATTACTGGTACGCGCGAACGCAAAGTCACGAAAGAATTTCAGCGACTGAAAAGTCACTATCTGTTCGTCGACCACTTCTGTCTTGTGCGACGTCCCAACGAGAAAGGTCACGTCGAACGACTGCTCGATTTTGCACGCCGTAACTTTCTGGTCCCGGTGCCTCGAGTGGAGTCGCTTGATGTGCTGAACGGCGCATTGACACATTCCTGCCAGCAGGATCTTCAGCGTCAACTACGAGGCAAGACGGCATCGAAGAGTGAGCTGCTCGCAGAAGAACGACTGCAGCATTTGCGAGCTCTTCCGGTGCAGACGTTTGAATCGCATCGCGTCGTCCTTGCAACATCATCGTCACTGTCGATGGTTCGCTTTGATCGCAATGACTACTCAGTGCCGACCAAGTATGCGCATCGCGAAGTGACGGTCGTCGCCAGCGTTGATGACGTGAAGTTCGTCTTCGAAGCCGGCCTGATCGCCCAACATCCGCGATGCTGGAACAAACAACAGTTGTTGTTCGAACCCCTGCATTTTCTAGCACTTTTAGAGCGAAAACCAGGCGGATTCGACCACGCGAGACCGCTGGAAAACTGGGGTCTGCCGGTCTGTTTCGGTGTTCTCAGACGTCGCCTGGAGAGTGACCTCGCCGGCGCGGGAACTCGTGAATTCATCAAAGTGCTGCGACTGCTGGAGTCTCATTCCGTCTCCGCGCTGAAAGACGCCGTGCAGCATGCGCTGGAAATCGGAACGACAAATTGTGACGCCATTCGAGTGATTCTGGAGTACCGGAATGAAGAGCCAATCGCTCTGTTCAACTTGGATGGGCGTCCGCATTTGAAACTGGTGCGTGTGGCCCAGACGGATATTTCTGTTTATCAAAGTTTGCTCACAGACGGAGTGATCGCATGAAGAAAACTGAAACGAAAAGTACGGTGCTGCTGGCTCATCATCTGAAGTCACTGAAGCTGCCGACAATGCTGAGTGAATGCGAGAAAGTAGCCACACGATGCGCGACTGACAACGTCGATCATCTGGCGTTTTTGCTTCAACTGTGTGAGCTGGAATTGATCCATCGAGACCAGCGTGCTTCTGATAGAAGGCTCAAGTCGGCTAACTTTCCAAACTACAAAACTCTGGATGCGTTCGACTTCAAAGAGCAGCCGTCGATCAACAAAGTGCTGGTGACGGAACTGATGCGTGGCGAGTACATCGACAAGAAAGAAAATGTGCTGCTGGTTGGAAACTCGGGCACCGGTAAATCGCATCTCGCAACAGCCCTGGGGATCGCCGCATGTGCTCAGGGAAAGCGTGTTCGATTCATCCGCGTGACGGAGCTAATTACCGAACTGATGGAGGCCCGCGAAGAACGCTCGCTGCTGCGTCTTCGCAAGCAGTTTGCCAAGCTCGATCTGCTGATTTTGGATGAACTCGGTTACGTGCCGGCAAGCAAGATCGGCTCAGAACTTCTGTTCGATGTGATCAGCTCCGCCTACGAATCGCAGAGCCTGATCGTGACGACCAATCTGCCTTTCGAAAACTGGACGGAAGTGCTGAGCAGCGAACGTCTGACAGGCGCGACTCTGGACCGGCTGACTCACCGCTGCCACATTCTGGAAGCGTCCGGCCAAAGCTTCCGTCTTCAGGATGCCAGACGTCGAAAACCGCCGACCGACTCAAGCCGCGGCTCGGCAAAGTCGAAGTAACTCCAGAGACTTTGAGGTAAGAGACTTTGATCTGAAACTGGCCTCTTCCATCCCGCTGTGAGCCTTCCTCCGACCCGCTCAGCAGCCAATTCTCCATTCCAGGGCGCCACACTTTTCAACCGCCCAGCGCCACGATTTCTCACCGCCGTTTACAGATTCGACCATCGGGGTGAAGTCGAAACTGATAGACGGCCCCTGGTATTCGGCTGGTGACCTTCTGCAGAATCTGCAGGGCCTCATTCCTGGCTTCTTCCGCATGCTTCCGTTCTGTAATGTCTCTCGCAAAAACGAAAAATCCGATCACGTTTTGATCTGCATCAAGGTCAGGAACATAGTTCACGAGAAAATGGCAGGCCTTGTCATCCGAAGGCCAATAGACGCTTTCAAATGCGACCTTCTCACCCGCCAGTGCCCGGCGAGTAAACGGCTCCACCTGCTGAAAGAGATCTTTCCCCAAAACTTCGGGCATCGGGTGTCCTATCACCTGCCCGTTGGATCTTCCAAAGAAGTGTTGATAGCGATCGTTGGCGAACCGGTAACAAAGATTTCTGTCGATTCGAGCGACCGGCCCTGGGGCATGGTTGGCCACCAGCACAAGTTCGCGGCGGCTTTCTTCCAGAGCCAGCTCGGCTATTTTCCGATCCGTCACATCCTGATGAATGACGATTACACCCGGCCGAAGCCCCTGCATTCGAGTCACGTGCACATAGAACCAGCAAGTTTGATCCGGCGAATAACTCGGATACTCCATTGAAAATTCTGACTGGCGTCCTTCCAGGACCGCTCGTATTCCTGCCAACAGCTGAGCTGAATTGGTATGGCCGCATTCCCTGCCAGGCAGATTGCACATCTGCAGATAGTTGACCCCAATCGGATTTGCCAACTCAGCCGAGCCACCGTTGTTTCTGGAATGCCGTCGCCATGCCTCATTGACAGTAATGATCACTCCATTCTCGTCAAGAACGGCGATGTGCTTTGACAGGGAGTCAAATACGCAACATGAAATTCTTCACTTGCCCGCAGTGCGGATTCTGCCGCCTTGGTCGCAGTGATGTCTGTCAGCACAATCCGCTGCAGAAACGCGTCGTATGACTCCTGAGAAGTGTTGGAGTCGAGCTTAACCCAGGTCGTAGTTCCGTCTTTGTGACGCAAACGCATTTCACAGGATTCGGTTTTGCCAGAAATCAACAGCTGGTGACGATGACCATAAAAAACATCCTGATCTTCTGGCACAATGAATTTACTAAACCGGTTCATGGCGATCGAACTGCGAGTAACTCCGAGCAGATTGCAGAATGTCAGATTGGATTCCAAAATCAAACCATGAACGTCCAGCGTGCAATACCCGACCGGGGCGTGATTATAGAGATCGAAATACCTTGAACGGGACAGATCCAACTCGGCCTGTTTTTGCCGGAGTTCTTCGTTTTGCAGTTCCAGTTCGATCTGATGAACTCGCAGTTCATGAATCAGGGTCTGCATCAGCTCCGGATTCATGATCTCGGCGGTTCTGGCAATCACCTGAGATTCGTGGCTAACTTTTTGTTCCGCGTCCTGTCGCAGGGTTTGTGTGTCGAGAATACGCAGTGGACGGTTCATTGCGGTCGACTCCAACGAGATAAAACACTGGGTTTCAGGAACTCGGTCAGGGTGGTCAAGTTGTTGCGAGTCAAGTTGAGAGTCAATAGGTGTTAGTGCAGATCAATACGAATCAAGTCAGCCGCGGGGCCGCAGCGGATTGTCGATTTCATCGTTTAACGGCAAGCCGAAGGCGTCGTTGCCGGATGTCGCCTGCGGCTTGCCGTTAAACAAAGAAGCAAATGCCTGATTAAATCAACAACACGCCGGCGTGTTCCGGCTGACACTATCCATCCACCTGCCAGGGAGACTGTACCGCTTACTCCCCCGCTTCCGCAATGGACCTAATCAATCGCTCGGTCGTTGAGATCGCATAGGTTTGCCCGGATTCATTGACCAGTGTTGAGATCGTGACCCAGACATCAAGCATTCTGCCATCCTTCGTCATACGTTTCGTTCGCAATGGCTGCGGTGGTTCTTCGCAATTATGCGTGAGAACACGCACGAAGAAGTCTTTTCGCAACAGCTCAGAAGCACACTCCCTAACGTTCAGCGACAACGCTTCGGTCTCACTCCAGCCATACATCCGAACAGCAGACGGATTCCAGGCGATAATGCGGCCATCCAGATCATGCACCGTGATGGCGTCACTGGAATCTCGCACAACAACCGCCAGACGAAGCTGATCGTTCGCCTTGGCGAGTGCTTCTTCAACGCGTTTCGGTTCGGTAATGTCGACAAACGTAATGACGACACCTTCGATCACATTTTCCAAAGTTCGATAAGGTCGAATCCGCATCATGAACCAGGAACCGGACGTCGTCTGCACCTGCCGTTCGCGAGATTCCAGAGAGTCAAGCACTGCCTGCGCATCGACCAGCAGACTATCGTAACCCACCAGATTCGAAACGATGTGACCGACCGGTCGCCCCACATCACCGGGAATCAGATTGATCAACTGAGCCACCGTAGGCGTAAATCGAAGAATTCTACACTGCGGATCGACAAAGATCGTTGCGATGCCCGTACCGGATAACAAGTTGTTCATGTCGTTGTTGGCACGAGACAGATCCAGCACCTTCGCCTGCAGCTCCGCATTGACTGTCGACATCTCTTCATTGATCGACTGCATTTCCTCACGCGAGGTTTCCAGTTCTTCGTTCGTTGACTGAAGCTCTTCATTGACGGACTGCATCTCTTCGTTGGACGACTTCAATTCTTCATTCGAACTCTCCAATTCTTCCTGAGTACACTGCAGATACTCATCGCGAGCATGGAGTTCCTTTCTCAAAGCCGCTATGACTGCTTCGGCTTCCGAAGACGCCGCCGGGGCTTTGGCCGCTTCGCCAGAGAAAGCCGCTGGGGACAGAGCAGTCGATGGCTCCGCCGCCTGTTGCAGAATGATCAGGTACATCGACACGTCCGCAGGATTAGCGGCCTCATCGACTCCTGTTAGCGTCAAAGAAATGACGGGGCAGATACTGAGCTCCACTTGAGTAAAATGGCCGTTGGTTTTGACAGATAATCCCGGGGCGTGCACGATCTCCGCAGTCGCCACGACCCGTTGCAATGATACGGCAAGGTCATGCCTCAGTCCTTCGCGAGCCATCTTCAGAATATTGTTGATGCCTGCTTCACCCGAACTGGGCTCCAGATACAGGCCTGTGCGACCATGCAGATAAAGAATGTCGCCATTCGCTTTCACCAACGCGGCCGAGACACCAAGATGGTGCAGCAAAGTTTGTTCAACAAGTTCACGAAGAGGACGTTTCACAGGGCCGGCCACCTTTCCGGAGATCTTTGGCATAGTCGTATCAATTGCGTGCAGAGGTGCCAGAGCTCGTCCGCGGAACGAGTTCAGCAGCTTAGCTTCACCAGCTCGTCGCTGATAGAGCTTGGCTTTTCGATCAAGTGTCGAGAATAAATCGTTGAAGTCACTGATTCCCTCCGATGTACCCAGAAACAGAAAACCGTTCGGTCTGAGTGCAAAGTGGAACAGAGGAATCAGCTTCTTCTGCAGTTCGGCCCCCAGATAGATCAAAACATTGCGGCAACTGATCAAGTCAAGCTTCGAAAACGGTGGATCTTTGTTGACGTCATGCTCTGCGAACACCACCATCTCTCGAATGTTTTTCTGCACGCGATAGCCGCTGCCATCTGGTTCCGCGATGAAAAATCGCGACAGCCGCTCCGGAGTCATGTTCGACGCAATGTTGATGGGAAACACTCCGCCCCGCGCTTTTGCGATCGCTCGACTATCGATGTCAGTGGCAAAGATCTGAACCGTGATATTCCTGCTGCTTAGATCCATCTGTTCGCGGAGCAGAATCGCGATCGAATAAGCCTCTTCGCCTGTCGAACATCCGCAGATCCAGATTCGAATGACTTCATTTGTTGAAAAATCAGTCAGTGACCTGGCAGCAATGAGCTGAGGAATCACGTCAGCTTCAAGAGCCTGAAATGCTTCGGGATCACGAAAGAAATTTGTCACCCCGATCAGCAGATCTTGAAACAGTGCTTCTATCTCTGCTGGCGATTGCTGCAGATAATTCACATAGTTTTCAATGGTCTCAATCTGACGCACTGCCATCCGACGTTCGATGCGGCGAAAGACGGTGCTTGGCTTGTACTGAGAAAAGTCGTGCGAGGTCTGAGATCTCAACAATCCGAAGATCTTCCTCAGATTAGCGCCGACTGCAGGTTCAGGCCCTACAAAGGATGGCGGCAACTTCCCAAACAGTAGCGATGTGTAGTTCATCACTTGAGCGATCATTTCTTCCGGCGGCAACTCATAATCAACCAGTCCCGTCGCGATCGCACTGCGCGGCATGCCGTCAAACTCGGCGGTTTCCGTCTTCTGAGCGATGACCATTCCGCCTTCGCCCTTGATGGCTCGAATGCCAAGCGTGCCGTCGCTGCCGGTCCCGGACAACACCACGCCAATGGCTCGCTGATGCTGGTCCTGAGCCAGTGAGCGAAAGAAGAAATCGATCGGCAGTTGATGTCCTCGCGGCTCGGTCGGTTCCAGCAACTGCAGAGTCCCGTTCAGCAGGGCCATGTCATGACCGGGAGGAATCACGTAGACATAATTCGGCTGAACTGCCATCCCGTCTTCGACTTCAACCACGGTGAGCGAAGTCGAGCGTCCCAGAATCTCCGCAAGAATACTCTTATGAGTAGGAGCCAGATGCTGAACCAGTACGAAGGCCATTCCCGGATCAACACCCTCGGGAATTCCAGACAGGAATTTCTCAAACGCAGCCAATCCACCTGCCGACGCACCAACGCCGACGATGGGAAAGGATCGCATGGATGATGGTGCTTGTGAAGATTCGACGACGGGCAACATGAACAGGTCCTGCGCCAGGAGCACGTGGCAATGACGATTCGAAAGGCTGAGGCATCTTAGTTGGCAGCGTGTTGAAAGAGAGTCTGGAACACTCCGGCGTCTGATAATTCGCAACGTTTTTTTGCCGCCCGAATGCTTCGTAAACGGCAGACCAGTGGGTTCTGGCGAGACTGGCTGCTGCGATGGGAAGCTGACGACAGTCGGCTCGGCCCCCGCCCGACCCTGCGTCGGCGGAACCTGGGTTTGGAAGCTACCATAACGATGGAAGACTGCGTGATTATGAGGGACTTCCTGAAAAGACGTGGGTAATGATGAGCCCGGCAGGCAGGACCTACTGGACTGCGTACACTTGAATTCGCGGTCTGCGGTTCCCATAGTCATCGAGAACTGGTCGGCGATTTGAGCTGGAATGAATACACATCCAGAAAGTCGACCTCGCACAAAGGAATCACCATGCCGCAGCGAAACGTCTCTGTACTTGCGAGATTGATGATTCTCTGTCTGACGCTCTTTGCGACGCCATTAGCTCACGCTGATGATATTGCGACGCCGTGGGAGCAGTCGTATGACGGCACCAACGCAACTGGCTCGCACGTGCTGGGGTTGTGGAAGTTTGATTCCGAAGACGGCGTTGATTCCTCGGGAAAGAATCCCAAAGGAGAAATCCGCAATGGACGATTGGCTTCCGACGGGAAATACGGCGGTGCTTTGGAGTCGTTTGCGGGATATCCGGAAGCCGATCAGTCTCACGGCTTCGTTGTCGCTAATTCACCGCGTCTGTCGCCCGGCGGAGCGTTCACACTCGAATTGTGGATCAAGCCCAAACCAGAATTCGAACATCGCGACTGGTCGGTGTTGATCGATAAGAAATACGCGGGTCATGATGACTATCAGTTGTCGATTGGAGCAGCCGATGGCAAACAAGAGCGGCAACTGACTTTGTCCCTGGGCTTTTCTTCTGAGTCCCAGAACTTCCTTTCCGAACCCGCCGCGTTCGTGATTGATGAATGGGTTCACGTGGCCGCCACTTACGATGGCAAAGGGAAGGTTCGTTTCTTCCGCAATGGGGAATCACTCGGTGGCGCCGATGCTCCTGGGCGAGGCGCGATCTCGGCGGGTTCACTAGCCCTTTCAATCGGCGATCGACTGGGCAGCAGTTTTCCGGGCTTTCCGGGTTACATCGATGAAGTCCGACTGACCAGCGGCGTTCGTGAATTCGGACAGGTTCGCATTCAGTCTGACTGGCCTCGAAAGGCTTTCGTGAGATTTGAGCCCGCTCCAAAGTGGAACGCGTCGATTCGTAATCTAAGCCCTAAACCCATCACCGGAGCTACGTTGCAGGCCATCATCGAAGGCCACGCCGTTCAGCAGGCTGCGTTGCCGGAGATTGCTCCTGGCTCTGTTCACATTGCGGAGTTTACGTTCGATACAGCTCTTCGCCCCGATACATATCCCGTGATGCTGAACGTGACAGTTCCCGGTGAGCCGTCACGACAGTTCACAGAGACCACGACGATTCATCTGGTTCCTCGTCAATTGCCGCACAAAATGCCGGTCGTGATGTGGGGCATCGGCGGCGTGACGGATGTTGTCACAGAACTGCCGCGGCTGAAGCAGATCGGCTTTACTCATTGCCTTGGCGGGGAAGTAGATTACAAAGCGGCGACCTCGACAGACGTTCCGGTTTCGATGTTAAGTCCGGAACGTGTTCCCGCAGCGATCGATATGCTGGATGCATCGCTGGTCAATGATTTTCGAGTTCTTGCAGCGACGTCGCCCTCGTACTTCGCCGGTTATCTGACGGAACACTTGCAGGTCGATCGAGAAGGCAAGACTTACAAACGCGAAGCTTTGACTCCGAACGTTCCCAAAGTGCTGAAAGCATTCGAAATGGCTGGCGCGTCAATCGCGAAGACCTATGCAGATCATCCAGCGTTTGAAGGAGTGCTGGCGAACTCAGAAATCCGCGATGAGAGCGAAGTGTCGTTCTCTGAGTCTGATCTCGCGGCTTATCGTCAGGCGTTCGGTCCAACGGCCGAGTTTCCGGAGTGGGTCACGTCGAAGTATCCTCCAAGTTATACAACTCTGAAGGACTTTCCTTCCGATCGAGTCATCCCGGAGGATCATCCGCAACTGCAGTTTTATCGCTGGTGGTGGTCAATCGGTGATGGATGGAACGCCGCTCATTCGGCTGTGCATCGAGGCATGCATTCGCAGTCGCAGCGGAAGGACTTGTGGTCGTTTAATGATCCGGTTGTGCGTTGTCCTCCTTTGTGGGGCAGCGGCGGGGAAGTGGATGTTTTGTCACAGTGGACGTACACCGATCCGGATCCTCTGCGAATGTCTTTGCCGGTTGATGAGCTGTTTGCCATGGCCGGAGGACGTCAGCCTGCGGCGCGAGTGATGAAGATGACTCAGCTCTTCTGGTATCGCTCCACCACAGCGCCTGCGGAGAAGTCACCGCGTGATGGAGACTCCCCGGCGAAGTGGGCAGACAAGGATCCGAACACGAGTTTCTTCTCGATTCATCCCCATCATCTTCGTGAAGCCTTCTGGACGAAGATCGCTCGGCCGGTTGAAGGCATCATGTATCACGGCTGGAGTTCACTGGTGCCCACTGACGGCAGCCACGCTTACAAGTACACGCATCCTCAGTTGCAGCATGAGCTGACTCGACTGATTCACGATGTCGTGCAGCCCCTGGGACCGGCATTGCGTCAGGTTCCGGCGGCGAAGAGTGATGTAGCGTTTCTGGAAAGCTTCACGACCTTTGCCTTTACTTCGAAAAGCACGTGGGGATATGCCGGCGGCTGGCAGTCAGATGTCTACTTTGCCTTGCAACATGCTCATTTGCAGCCGGAAGTGATTTATGAACAACATGTGCTGCGTGATGGGCTCAAGGATTACAAGGTTCTGGTTCTCTCCGACTGCGAAGTTCTGACTCAGCCAGTGGTCGACGAGATCCATGCGTTCCAGAAGTTGGGCGGTATCGTGATCGGTGATTCGAACCTGTGTCCGGCCATCAAGGCGGATTTCAAGCTGGTGCCGTTTCGACGTCAGAAAGACGCAGCTGCCGATAAAGCTCAGTTACTGAAACTGGCGGCGGAGATTCGTGACTTACTGGACGCTCGATATCAGCGAGTTGTTGAGACCACATCACCAAACGTGGTTCCTCATCGTCGCCGTGCCGGTTCAGCCGACTACGTTTTTCTGGTCAACGATGCGCGTGAACCTGGCGACTATGTGGGCCAGTATGGACTGGTTCACGAACAAGGCATCCCGACAACAGCCGACGTGCGACTGAACTCGAACGCAGCCGCCGTCTACGATCTGGTGACTCATCAGGCTGTTCCGTTTCGGCGTGATTCAGCCACTGGAGATTTGATAATCCCGGTCACACTGGGCCCGTGTGATGGCAAACTGCTGATGGCTGTCGAAAAGCCAATCTCGAAAGCCTCTGTGACAGGCGCTGATGAGATCGCTCGTGGAGCGCAGTGGACGGGTGACATGCAGATACAGGACGCCGATGATCAGCCAGTTAATGCGGTGATCCCGGTTCACGTTGAGGTGTTCGATGCGGAAGGGCGACTTTCTGAATTCAGCGGCTATCACGCTACGATAGAAGGGCGTCTGACGGTGACGCTGGATATCGCCTCAAACGATCAGCAAGGTGTCTGGGAAGTGCGTGTTCAGGAGTTGGCCTCAGGTCAACGAACACAGCATTTCTTTCGCGTCAAATAGATAGGCTCCAGTGCAATAGAAGACTGCGTTTGGAGCCAAACTGCGCAGCGACATGTTTGAAGAGTCGGAATCATCGAAGTTGCGTTTTGATTAATGTTCGCCGCGTGAACGAAGTCCCTTCTCCCCCTTGGGGGGTAAGGTGGCCGATAGGCCGGATGAGGGGGTGATATGCCGCTGTCCAGCTAATGTCAATTCTTCTGAGCGTACTCGATCCGCAGCCGTTTGTAATAACCAGAATGCCATGTGGGAGAGGTTCCGATCAGCCACGGACTGCTCACATGGCTGGGTACTTTTGAATCCGGCAAAGGATAGGATTCTATGTTGAAGAAGAAATCCTGCTGAAGAACAGCTTCAGCCTGTGACCCGATGGTGGCGTCAATATCAGACCAAAGAAAGCGGAGTTCGCTGGTCACACGGGCATCGGTGACATGTCCCGCCGATTGGCTGTGTGCCTTTCGATCGTTGACGACCCGCAGTCCACCGTTTTCATCGTAGTCGTAGTAATAGGCGTTCAGTGATTGGGGGCCGTTGTTTCTCGCCGAGTACAGCGACAGTTGAGCGCCTTTGCGATCCGCCGCCATCAAGGTGACTCCGAGATTTGCGGAAACCTGATCAGCAGGCTGGTCGATTCCGACGTAAAGAGCTTCGTGTGTCCATGCGAGTCGAATGCTGGTTGGATTATCGTTCGCCTGAGTTGGATCACGCGGCACCAGCCGAGACGGTTTGCTGAGCCCCCAGAATGCTTCGTTCAACTGACCATCGAGAGTGACATCGGCATCAGTGATGGCCACGGGCCGATGTTCGAATTCGGTATCCTCGAGCTTCAGTTTTTCCATCAGAGTCAGCCCGTTCTCGATGAAGGGCCGTGCGAGTTTTTGACCGTCTTCATTAAAGACAGTAGCAATGTAGAGGTTCCAGTCTTCTCGATGGCGGCGCAGAATCTCTTCTCGAGCAGGAAAGCCGGGTGATTCAGCAGGGTGGCCGTCACGAAGATGTGATTCCAGCCATAAGAAGACTGAGTCGATGACAATTCGCTCGCGGCGAACATGAGTCTGTTGGACGGGATCATCGTTGGTCAGCCGCATCGCTTCATCAAGCCAGCGATACGCATCTGTAAAGAATTCGTTGTCACAAAATGCTTCGGCCCAGACCTGCCGTTGAACATCGACAACGCGAAGAGACAGATCGGCTTGTCGCTGTTCGATTCTCTCCAGCAATTGACGCATCGGCTTTGCGGCCGGGCCGTAATAGCCATCGCAAAACGCTTCCACCAGCAAATCAGGGTTCTTTGCAGGTTCATCGATCAGCTTCAAACCAATCCACGTTCGCAATGGCATGAACGACTGCAAATCGACGCTCACAGGTTCTGCATTGATGCCCGCGCCGAACAGATCTTCAATCTCGATCGTGACAAGCTCTACGCCCGACTTCTGAAACATCTTCACATCTTCCGAGATTGCTCGCACATTCGTTGATGGAGCGAAGAATCCGGGCGGATGTTGTTGAAAGACGCGCCAGTAGTCCCAGACTCCAAGCTTGCAATCTTTCTGCTGCCAGCCAGCGAACACCGACATGAGTCTTTTATTGCGAGGATGACTTAGCGGATGCGTCAGATCGGAGATGCCGTAGTTGTCGCAGTATCGCACAACGACATTCGATTCCGGCCGTAAATTCAGAGGTGCATTCAGCGTGAAGTTATAGGCCTCCGTCTGAACATGAACGTTCGGGAATTCCTCCTTGAGACCACTCGCCACATTGTTCACGAATTCCATTAACGGTCCGCTTTCAGAACCCTCGCGTTCCATCACAGCCTTGCAATCAGGACAAAGACACAGGTTTGCTGTGTTGTCATTTTGCGACAACACAAGCCACTCTGCAGGTGCTCGTCCTTCCGTAATGGCCGCCGCATGGTCGTCTTGCAGAAACTTTCTGGCTCGTTCCAAAACGATCCGGCGCACATCGGAGTTGGTCATGCAGAGTTGTGTCCATGCAGACGGAGTCCCCATGTCGTCGGTAATTCGCTTACCTGTCGAATCCATTCCGAAGTATTCCGGATGAGTATTCGCGAACTCCTTCGATGAAATAAAGTTGCCGAAAGAATGCACGCCCGTCGGAATCATTCTGGAGTGGCCACCGACTGCTTCCCGACCGTCGATAATGTTCTTGTTCCAGACTCGAAACTTCTCCGTCAGTCGGCCATCCTGAGCTGGATAGCCGTACGGAAACCCTGTGAAGATTTGCCGAACCGGAAAAGCGGGGCGCCCGGTTCTCTCGACTGCTGGCAATGTCAGAGTTGGACGTTTCGGCACAACTTCGGTGAAAGGATCCAGTACCAGAATCCCAACTTCCTGTTCCAGAAACTCGGTCACAGAATAGATCGTTCCTCGCGGCGGCCCGCCAGCGAGGATGATCGACGGAGCCGCAATTCGAACGTGCCATTCCTCGGGCTTCATGCCAGCCTTGTTAAAGCCGGCAAGACTGGCGGCACGCGTTGCGCCGACATAGATGCATGTCGCGGGTGCAGTTGGATCGTCTTCGTTCACGATCTTAAAGTCTGCGTTGGTCACTTGTTTCAAAGCGGCTGATAGCCACTCGGCGGCAGTCACTTCTTCAGGACTGGGCTTCGTCGGAGTCACGATGACATAGTCGGTGCGACCATCATTCGACAAACTGATGTCTTCAGCTTGCAGTTGGGAACTCAAGGCCAGCAAGCAGACCAGTATGCAGCGAGCAACCATTTTTTCGCTCTTCAAGTGTCTAACAGAAATGAGACGAACGCCAAACCACGTAACTCCGACCTCTTCATTCCGGTGAAGGAACAAGCAGTTTTTTCATAGCCTCGCCCATCGCCTCGCCAATGAGATAATAGGTTTCCGCATTGGAGTTCCAGTGATATCCCTGCCCGCTGGGAGATTGTTCCTGTGGTCGCCAGAAAGATTTCGTGCCGACGAAAGCGACATTGCCCTGAAACTCCGGATACTCCGCAACTGCCGCCTGTGCTTTCATCAAGGAGAGTGCTCGCGGGTGCGTTTCTGTTGGTCCTGTCATTCCGGTTTCAGCAATGACAAAGGGCAGGGCGGGCGTTCCCAGATCCCGGCGAATGTCTCGAATGAAATTGGCCATGTTGGATTCATATTCTGCGTTGAACTTGTCACTGATGCGATCGTTCCAGCCCTGATGCCAGCCAAAACCAACGATCTCATAACGGCCATTCGACTCAGGGACAAACTCGTCGATCTTCGCCAGAGTGGCTTTCGTAATCGCCAGGATCTCTCGATAGTATTTGCCAACGATCAACGGATCGGCAGCGATCTCTGCATCCTGTTTCTCCCCCAGCGAGTAAGGAATCCTGCCTGAGCTCGGCGGACGAAAATCGACGGCCAGACTCTTTCCTCCCCACGCGCATTTGATCAGGAGAATCGGTTCTTCAAGTGACTTGCCAAGCACCCAGCCGAAACCCAGCTCAGGGCCGATTCGATCTGGTTTAGCACCATAGCCGACAGTGAGAGGTCCACTGCGATCAAGATACGAAATCCAAACGTCGTTTCGGATGGCCCATTTTCCATCTGCCGTTTTGAGATGTCCAAAATTCTTAGCTGACTCTGGAGACTGCACGAGATACTCAAGGCTGCCTTGGCCGCCGTTACGCTTTGGGTCTGCGGAAATCATTCCCTGCCCCTCCATGTTGGACTGCCCGGCCAGGATGAAAACCTTTGTCGGCTTTGGAGGGTCGGCAGCAGCCAACGGCGGACTGAGCCAGATGGCGATGAGTGCAATTAGACATAAGCGGTGAGAGTGTTTCATGTCGCAGAACCTGTCTTTCAAGAACGACTGTCCCGGAGATTATTCCGGAACCAAACCTGCCGTGAGCTCTTTGTAATGGCGAAACACCGGGAGTGAATCCGTGTGCACGTTGGCGCAGGATATTCTTCAAGAGTGAACTCTGCGACTTTCCGGGCGGATCAAAACCGTTCAAGATGTCTACTCCGCCATTTCACGCTCAATGTCGCTGTCAGACAGACAGCCTCTCCTTGTATGTTGATGGTCAATCCCGGGATGTTTTCACTCAAACGAGTCCAACAGTCGGGATCTTCACGTTTCCTCAATCATTGTCGATCAACATCAACGGCAGTTCGGCCTGATGATGTACCTTCTGTTGTTGGAGCAAAAATTGAAAAGCTTTGGATTAGCCCTTTTGTGCCTGCTGTGTTCTT
>CAIJTV010001300.1:0-2644 GCA_903823635.1 uncultured Planctomycetaceae bacterium | reverse complement strand
GAACCGTTCGTTCCATCGACCGTGTTGCCAGTAATGACCGCATTGCGGCAGTACTCCGCCAGAAAGAACGCGCCCATTCGTGAGCCTGTTATCTGGTTATCACTAAACACGATGTTCCGGCATTTCTGAATGTGCATCGTGTCACCCAGCGCGCTGAACCGTCCGCCTCGCACAATGACATTTTCGCAGCCGACCAAATCAAACGCACCTTTACCCGGTCCGCTGCCAGCTGGTGCGTAAAGCGCAAGATGTGACTGAAACAGATTGCTGATCAGTTTCGCCTGTGGGCCTGCATCACTGTCAAACTGCAGAGGAGTGCCATCGGGAGTCTCCGCAATTCGGATAAACTCGGGCGTGCTTTCAACGACAGAATACTGTCGGCCACGGATGAGGTTCGTTGGCAGCAAGTCGCCGAAAAAACACACCGCATCGTGCCCTCGATCTGCCTCGACGCCCTCTCGCTTCTTAGTGATCGGTAGTGGTTTTGAATTGTCGAAGAACACGCGGTCATCGCCGGCCTTCATCTGCACAGGGCCGCGGACCAGATCGTGCCGAAAGTACTTTGCCGCCATCGCTCGCTCGGAGTCACTATAGTCCTCGGGCCAAACGGTGATTTGCCACAGGTAACCGTAGTCCCACATGAATTTTCCGCTTCGCTCCAGCGTGCAGTTTTTGAGCGTCACGTTGCGAGCAAACGTCTCGACCTCGCGTTCACTGCCCTTCTTTGCGGTACCAAGCACTGTGATGACAGCACCGGCGACGCCATCACTCGAGATGTCGCGGAACGTGAGATTCTCTGAGCATCCACCAACCGTGGTCGTGATAAGAATGGCACGCGTATTGACATTGGGCTCCCACGAATTCTCTGCTTTCGCGGGATCGAACACTTGCCCGCTGAAATGTCCGCCGAACCAACGGAAGTCACTCACGTTCTCTCCGGCGAACAAGACGACTCGTGCCTGATCACCCAGCGTCCTCGGAAAATGAAACCTCGCGCCGTAGGCCGACACCGTGGTATCAGAGGTGATGGTGATGGGGTTCGAGCCATCAAGATGATAGTCTCCCGGCGGAATCGTGATGATGCGACCGTTTGTAGTAGCAGTCGCGAAAATCTCAGCCAGGTTTGACGTGTCGTCCGCATGCAGCGAGGGCAGTGGCGAAAGAAGAAAGGCTGCAAAGAGGATTGTGAAGGCAGAATTTATGCGGGACATTGATCGGCCGCTTCGTTGATGGAGGTTGAGTGGCAGGTAGGCGGATATGGTAGACTCTCTGAGAAGCTTTTGCATCGCCCGTTGGATTACAAACGGCTGCTATCGTGGCCAGATTTACGGCGTGAATGGGGCTTCTTCCGCACTTCATTGGATCGACGACTCGGCGATCACATTCGCGTTTCGAAGCCGTGGATCCAGATCATCTCGACAACTCCAATCAGTCGCATTTTGTCTGCACGGAATGTGACCGTGGGGATCGTCTGGAGGCGTTGGGAATGTACGGACTAATCAAAACGCAAAGCCAGAGCAGTGCCATCGGCCGTAAGAGTAAGACTTTGCTGAAGGGCGAATGCCCTGCCTTCTTTGAGCAACGCGAGCCCGTGACGAATGCCGAAAGCTCGGCAACACAATTTGTTGAGCCCGCATGTTTTGTGGGGTGTAGCTGACTCGGCGTATCGGACCGACGCAGGGAGTGGAGCTTCTGTTCTTGCTGAGATCGTGACGACCATTGCCTCTGCCAGCCATTCGTTTGCTCGGAAGGAACGGACTTCCACATCACAAAACATGGTGGGATGGCGATGCCACTGGGCATTAAGCACCTCGGGATTTAAAACAGCCTGGTGAGCGGTCACGACGTCTTCATGGATGTCGCAATCTGTGACGAATAATTGGCAATCTGTTCCATTTCTATTGCCGAACAGAACGCTATCATCGCAATGTGTCACAAATGGCTCGGCTGAGTCAGCATTTTGAATCTTTGTCTTGTTTTCTGGTCCTTGACCAGGTCGCTCGCCAGAACCTTTTCTTCGGATTTGACACCGTCGTGATCTCCGGGGCAGAAAAGGCGATCAAAAACTGTGGCAGCTATCGCCAGTCATGCACGGGCTTGCTATGAGTTCGTCGCTATGAGGGACTTTGTTGGGTGCACTGGTTGGAGCCTGGCCAACCGACGGCCTCGGCCGAAAGCCCACGCTGTTCTGGGTCGGCATTTTTAATTTTTTCTCTATTGATTGAACAGGATCTGGGTATCAACGAATGAAAGTGCCACGCATCATTTCACTGGGCGAAGTGCTTTGGGATCTGTTTCCGGATGCCGCTCGATTTGGAGGAGCACCGGCCAACTTTGCAGGTCACGCCGCGCTTCTGGGAGCTGACGTTGCGATCATCAGTGCTGTTGGCGACGACGACTACGGTCAGAATGCAATCAGCATTCTGCGTGGATTCGGTGTTGACATAAATCTCATGCAGGTCATTCCGAATTCCCGAACAGGGACCGTGAGCGTTGTTCTTAATCATGACGGCAACGCTTCTTACACGATTCATGAAGGATCCGCGTGGGATCGGATCGAGTGGAACCGAGATGTGGAACGCCGTCTCACAGATGCAGACGCTGTCTATTTTGGGACGCTGGGTCAACGCTCTGAATTGTCCAG
>CAIJTV010001299.1:0-3716 GCA_903823635.1 uncultured Planctomycetaceae bacterium | reverse complement strand
TTTGCACTCCAAGTCGCGCGACCCTGCTGACAGGGCAGTATTCGCATCTGAATGGAGTTCCTGTCTTTAATCGATTCGATGGTACTCGAGACAACGCGGCCAAACATTTGCAGGCCGGTGGTTATCACACGGGAATGATCGGTAAGTGGCACCTTGGTTCAGATCCCACGGGCTTTGATCGCTGGATTGTTCTGCCGGGGCAGGGGGCTTACTGGAATCCCACCTTTCTTGTCCCCGGCAAGAAAGTCAACTTCGAAGGACATTGCACCGACATCACGACAGACCTTGGAATTGAGTTTCTCGAGACTCGCCCCAAAGACAAACCGTTCTTTCTGATGCTGCATCAGAAAGCGCCGCATCGAGCCTGGGAGCCGGATGAACGCAATAAAGCCCGTTTTCAGAGTGCCGTCATTCCTGAACCGGAAACACTGTTTGATGACTATGCAACGCGGCCCACTGCGCTGCCGATCAACGAACAGACTGTGGCCCGCGATTTGACTCGGCGAGATCTGAAGCTTGAGCCGCCAGCGGACCTGAAGGGCCCGGCCCTGGCTCAGTGGTACAACGCAAAGCCAATGGAACTGACAGTCGATGGCAAAACATTGACGGGAAAAGATCTGGTACATTGGAAGTATCAGCGATACATGCAGGACTATCTTGCTTGCGTTCAGGGTGTTGATGACGGGGTCGGGAAAGTTCTGGACTATCTCGATCAGCACGGGCTCGCCGAAAACACTATCGTCATGTACTCCGCGGACAATGGCTGGTATCTCGGCGACCTTGGGCTCTACGACAAGCGATTTATGTACGAACCCGGCCTAAAGACTCCGCTGATCGCTCGCGGTCCCGGAGTCAAAGCGGGCAGTGTGCCGACGCAGTTCGTCGCCAATATCGATCTGGCCCCGACGTTTCTCGACCTGGCTGGACTGGAAGTCCCAGACTCGATGCAGGGAAGTTCACTGGCGGCAATCCTTCGCGGTGAATCTCCTGCGGACTGGCGAACAAGCGTCTATTATCGCTACTACCATGATCCCGGACATCACAACACAGTGGCTCATCTGGGAGTTCGCACGGCAACTCACAAGCTGATTCATTACTGGAAGCAGGATACCTATGAGATGTTCGATCTCGTGAACGACCCGGCTGAACAGAACAATCTGCTGTTCTCTGAAGCCAGCCGCAACAAGCCTGAGATCGCCGCAAAGTTTGCAGAGCTGAAGGCGGAGATCGCTAGACTGCAAGAACAGTACAAGGACGAAGGCCAGTTTGCAGATCCCGCAACATGGCCCAAAGGTGGCTCCGACGGACCTTTTGATGACAAGAAGCCCGTTGGAAAAAAATCTATTGCCGAAGCCATGCAGTTAACGGCGGCGAGTGAAGAATAATTTTCCTGCGAGTCGCGTCTTCCCTGCCTCAGCGTCGAAACCATCAGCCGGAACGCGTTAGCGTCCGGTTCAGAATGCTCGGAATCCCACATGAAACATTTCCTCTCAACCTTGCTGCTTTTGCTTGCCACAACACAGCTCAAGGCAGCCCCACCGAACATCGTCATCATTTTGGCCGATGACATGGGCTACTCCGATCTGGGCTGCTATGGCGGTGAGATCGCAACACCGAATCTGGATGGACTCGCGAAGAACGGTGTCCGGTTTACTCAGTTCTACAACACCGCGCGTTGCTGGCCGTCGCGAGCGGCGTTGATGACGGGCTACTATCCTCAGCAAATTCATCGCGATGCCCTGCCGGACTTACCGGGTGGCAATCAGGCAACACGTCCGAAGTGGGCAAAGCTATTGCCTGAACGCTTGAAGAAGATCGGTTATCGCAGTTACCACAGCGGTAAATGGCATATCGATGGCGATGTGCTCGCAGGCGGTTTTGACCGTTCTTTGCATACACGAAACGACGGAAACTTCTTCACCGCCAAAGGGAATTTGATCGACGACAAACCTGTGGTGCCCGCGGAGAATGAATCAAACTACTACGTGACGACCGCGACTGCTGAGCATGCGATTGAATGCCTGAAGGATCACGCCGCAAACTACAGCGACAAACCGTTCCTCCACTATCTGCCGTTTATTGCTCCTCATTTCCCCTTACACGCGAAACCAGAAGATATCGCGAAGTACCGCGATCGCTATCTGGAAGGTTGGGACCAGATGCGTCTGACGCGTCATGCTCGCCAACGCGAAATGGAGCTGGTCACGACAGCGTTATCAGCCCTCGAACGGGAAGTCGGTCCGCCTTATGACTTTCCAGATGCTTTCGTAAAGCTAGGTCCCGGTGAGATCAACCGTTCTCTACCCTGGACAGAACTCACTGATGAGCAGCGTCGATTTCAAGCAACCAAGATGGCGATTCATGCGGCCATGATCGATCGCATGGATCAGGAAATTGGACGGTATCTGGAACAGCTGCGATCGATGGGTGCCTTCGAGAATACTTTGATCTTCGTCGCATCCGACAACGGTGCCAGTGCGGAGATCATGGTGCGGCATGGCGGACACGATCCGTTGGCAGCTCCGGGAAGCGAAAAGTCTTATCTGTGTCTCGGCCCTGGATTCTCCAGCGCGGCGAATACTCCGTTTCGTCGGCATAAAACCTGGGTTCATGAAGGAGGCATCAGTACTCCGTTGATCGTGCACTGGCCAAAGGGAATTTCAAAGACCAACGAATTGCGGCATGCACCGGGACACTTGATTGATCTTGTCCCCACAATTCTGGAGGCCACCGGACTCGCAGTTAGCGTTGAAGAGGAACGCGTTGCAAATGGGACCGAGCAGATTCCACCGTTTGCAGGACGCAGCCTGCTTCCCACGATCATGAACGATGAGCCTGTTGATCGAGAATTTCTCTGGTGGCTCCATGAAGGTAACCGCGCGGTTCGAGTAGGCGACTGGAAGTTGGTTGCTGCGAAGGAAGACCCCTGGGAACTTTATAACCTGGCGGAAGATCGAGCAGAACAATCAAACCTGGCGGCTCAGATGCCTGACAAAGTCAAAGAGTTAGAAGCAGTCTGGCAAAAACAAACCGACAGCTTTACAGCCCTCGCCAAACTCACGACGCCTCCTCAAACAAATCAAGGGGCCAAAGGAAAAAGGAAGACAAAGAATTAGAGCAGAAGACTGCTGCTGTTATTGCTGACTGAAGACTCAGCCTTGGAGCTACTCGGCAGGCTGCGGAGTTCGCTGGGATCGGGAGAGGACCGTATGACAGAAAACCCTTTTTCCACGCCGGAAGTTCAGCAGCTCGAACCAACGCCCCGACATAATCCGTTTCGTTGGCTGAAAATCCTCGGAGTTGGTTCTGTGTTGTTGGTTTTGGCGGCGTTGCTGCTTCCGGCTGTCACACGAGGTCCTGCCGTCCGACGGACTGCTCGAAGAGTTCAGTGCATGAACCATCTCAAGCAGATTCGTTTGGCATTAGATCTATACCACGACGAGCACAACGCACTCCCGCCCGCCTACACGACCGACACGAACGAACAAAGGCTTCACTGTTGGCGAACCCTGATTCTGCCGTTCATGGAACACGCTGCTCTTTACGAGCAGATCGATCTTTCCAAGCCGTGGAACGATCCGGTCAACTCGGCGCTGTCTTCTCAGATGCCTGAACAGTTCCGTTGCCCCGAAGCGAGTTTACCTGCTGGCCTGACGACATATCTGGGAGCCGTCGGTGAAGACTTCTGTTTTCACCCGACGAAATCTCGCTCATTC
>CAIJTV010001298.1:0-2377 GCA_903823635.1 uncultured Planctomycetaceae bacterium | reverse complement strand
CATTGTGTCCACGAGGCCCGGGCTTTGTGCTGCGGCAACTGTGTTTGTGTCGTCAGTATTCGTGTCATCAGTCGTCATGATACGTCTCTCCATTCGGGTATGTTGGATTTCGGGTATGTCGGATGGAAATAAAGGTGTCATAAAACCTTCTTACCTGTGGTTCTGTGTGTTGATTCCCAGCCTGATTTGGTTGCGGGTACACTGGGCGGTTCGATGACGAATTCAAGCTGGACATGGGCGGCCCGCAGCGCCGCTTCGACTTTTTCGGGTGCCCCACCGCGCGCGAATCCGGCACGCCGGAGGAACCCCAGAGGCGAAGCCAGCCCCACCGGCTGATAGCCAAGCTCGTAGCAGGAGATCAGCAGTATCGATCCTGATTGCCGCATTACTCGTGTAAACCTTCATTGTTGCTGCGCGTGGTCCCCGGTCTGCTCGGAAACTCCGCCGAATCTGCTGCAGATCAATGGGCTTGGCCTGTTGGCGATTGGCGGCGAAGTGGCGCGACCGCACAGGTTACAGCGGTGCCACAGCCGCCGTCGCCGCAACTGCCGCAACCCGGTGCTTCCTCGGTGCCGCAACCCGGTCCACAGCCCGCTTCGAGCCCCGCCTCGAACTGACGAAATTCGATACGCGCATCGTAGTGTTTGGCCAATTCCTGAACCAGATCCGCCATTTCGGCTGGCGGATCACCCAGAAAATAGAAGAAGATCGTCTCACCATCGAGTAATTGTTCCGTGTCGATCAGTTCGCCTGCAATATGGCGCTCGCTGAGAAGTTGGCGACACGCATTGAAGGCCCGTTCCTCTCCTTCGAGCAAGGCCCGTTCCTGCAACTTGTCTTCCGGTGTCAATTGCCGGAGTAACTCTCCCATGGGAGGTCCGTCATCCGTTCCCTGCGTCGCTTCACCGCCCATCAGAATTTCGCCGGTCTCAACGCCACGGCTGGTGCGAACGACCACCCGTTCCCCATGGCCGTACTCACCTCGTTCCGGGGCAGCAAACCAGCCAACATATCCCATCGTCCCAAACCGCACGAGGTAACGCGCTGCCTCATGGCCTTCGGGTTGTTTAACAGCTTCCGAGACAAGTGCCAGCAGCACGTCGTTACCCTCGATGCTCACTGCGTAGGATTTCGTCTGCATGCCGCGCCGCGTGATGCAGGCACCGCTAATCACGTCGAACTTCCAGCCATGCAGCGGACAGGTTACAACGCTGCCTTCCAGACGACCCTGCCCCAGAGACCCGCCACGATGCAGGCAACGGTCGTCGATGGCATGCAAAGCCCCGGCGACATTGAACAGCGCAATCTGCTGGCCCTGTACTTCCACAACCTTGGCGGACCCGGACGCAATGTCGCCGATAGCACACGCCTTTATAAACTGAACCATGCCTTCTATTCCTCGCTGTTTGTTGATCTGGGACAAAGTGGTGACGCCGGTGCGATGAACGGGTCAGAGAATCCGTGTTCCCAGAGTACGCAGGAACTCGAGAGAATAGATGCCGGTGTTGTAGCCATCGCTGAAGGCGATCCCGTAAGCATAGTTGCCAATTGGTTTACCTCCCTCGATACGCAACGGCCGTGCCTCGGCGGCCGTCAACACGGACAACACGGGGAACAACGTCGCCGGTTGCCGGTCGTCCTGCTTCTCGCGCTTCACGCGACACGAGGCGCACGGACACTGGTCGCGTAACTCGCCGAACGAATAGACGTTCTTGAGGCCGTCGCTCCATTCAATGAGACGCTTGTTGTCTTCGATAATCTTCAGAACAGTGGGGAAGATGGCGGACGGCTCCCTTCACTCATGCGAGCTCTACCAGAAAATTGCTTTCCACAACACGGACCGGAAAGCTGTTCACGTTTTGACCGGCGGGCTGGCTGAGGACTTTGCCGGTCTTGACCTTGACGGTGTTCGGCATGATCAGTTCTCCTGATAGTTGCGAATGCAGTCCGTGTGTTGGTTTTGAGCCATCACCGGTTCCTATTGAAACTCCAACGTCGGCAACCGGAATTCACTCTGCATCGCTTCCACTTGTGCCTTCACCGCGCAGTCCGTGATGACCGGGCTCAGCGGGGCCATTTCGGCATTGAGTTGGGTGTATTCCTTCCACTGCTCAGGCAGGTTGTCTTCGTAGAAGATCGCCTCCACGAGGCACTCGGGTACACACGCTTCGCAGTCAATGCACTCATCCGGATGGATGTATAGAGTCTGGTCGCCTTGGTAGAAGCACTCAACGGGGCAGACCACCACACAGTCTGTGTACTTGCAATCGAAGCACGGTTCTGCGACGACATGAGTCATGGCAATTTCTTTCAGAACAGATCACGGGCTGGTTTTCGTGTAGGTCCATCAGTGAGGACCACCTCAATGGCGGCGGTG
>CAIJTV010001297.1:0-2213 GCA_903823635.1 uncultured Planctomycetaceae bacterium | reverse complement strand
TGTTTGGGCGCGGGGCGAACGAGTACTGATGTGCTCAAAATTCGTACGGCCGCATTTTGAATCGCTGACTGACAAGAATTTCTCATGAAACACGTTCTTTCCGCTTTGGTGATGAATCAACCGGGTGTTCTGGCTCATATTTCCGGCATGCTGGCTTCTCGAGCCTACAACATTGAGAGCCTTGCTGTGGGAGCCACGGAGAACCCTGAACTCTCACGGATCACGTTCGTCGTCAACGAAGATGAAAAGAAGCTGGATCAGGTCCGCAAGCAGCTTGCAAAGATCGTGACCGTTGTTCGTGTTCAGGACTTTTCGGGTTCGGATTACGTTGAGCGCGACCTGATGCTGATGAAGGTCAGCACAGAGAATGGCCGCCGTGGTGAGATTCGTGAGCTTGTGGATATTTTCCGAGGCCGCATCGTCGACGTCGGGGCCAGCCATGTGATGATCGAAATCTCGGGTCGCGAAAGTAAAATCGACGCGTTTATTGATCGCATGCGGGAATTCGGAATTCTGGAGATGGTCCGGACTGGTCGAATCGCCATGATGCGGGATCGGACGATTACTGAGGAATCCGGGGCCGACACCTCATGTGATGCTACGACGACCTCTAAGTCCTGAGCATTTCGGCTGTCAAGCAATCAGTGACAGCATTGGCATCCAGTGAATTTACAGGCTCCCTGGCCTCATTCAGGAATTTGCGCATGCCAAGGGGATGGTCCGGGTGACTTGCTGTTTCAAGGCATCCAGTTCCTCAGGTCGGATCCTTCTGAACCTGGACTTGTTGCACGGGCACCGCACCCTGACGTGGCAGCCAATTCTGCTTAGGCATTTCACTAGCCTGTTTCGTTGCTCAATATTTCCGTTGCCAGGGTGGAATTCAGCCTCTGGGTCACGAACACTTTTTGATTCATTCTTGGGATAGATTTTGTCCATGGTTCAGATCAATGCAAACTACCTTAAACTGAAGGCTGGCTATCTTTTCCCTGAGATTGGTCGCCGCGTGACCGCGTTCTCTCAGGCTAATCCGCAGGCTCGAATCATTCGCCTGGGCATTGGCGATGTGACAGAACCTCTGCCGTCGTCGATCACAAAGGCCATGCATGCTGCGGTCGATGACATGGCCAGTCGTGATTCGTTCAAGGGTTACGGTCCGGAACAGGGTTACGCGTTTCTGCGTGAGCCAATCGCTCAGCACGATTTTCAGGCTCGTGGCGTTGATATCTCAGCCGATGAGATTTTCATCTCTGACGGTTCAAAGTGCGACACCGGCAATATTCTCGACATCATCGGCGACGGCAATAAGATCGCGATTACCGATCCGGTTTATCCGGTCTATGTCGACACCAATGTTATGGCTGGCAACACCGGGGCGGCGGATGCCTCCGGTCGCTTTGAAGGGCTGGTTTATCTCCCGGGGAATGAAGCCAACAACTTCGTCCCGGAGCTGCCGTCCGAGAAAGTTGATCTGATCTATTTGTGCTATCCCAATAATCCAACCGGCACTGTGGCGACTCGCGAAACGCTGCAGAAGTGGGTCGATTATGCTCGAGCCAACAACTCGCTGATTCTCTTCGACGCCGCGTACGAAGCATTCATTTCAGATCCTTCGATTCCGCACAGTATTTTCGAAATCGAAGGTGCGAAGGACGTCGCGATTGAATTCCGCAGCTTCAGCAAGAGCATCGGCTTTACCGGCGTTCGTTGTGCATTGACCGTCGTGCCAAAGCAGTTGATGGGCACGACACCAACCGGAGAAAAGGTTTCTCTGCATCAGCTCTGGAATCGTCGTCAATCAACCAAATTCAATGGCGCGTCTTACGTCGTTCAAAAGGGTGCGGCAGCAGCCTATACCGACGAAGGCAAGGTCGAGATGCGGGGCCTGATTGACTTCTACATGACCAACGCCCGCCTGCTGCGTGAAGGCTTGACGAAGGTCGGCATTCGCGTTTTCGGCGGAGTGAATGCTCCTTATGTCTGGCTGAAGACTCCGAACAATCTGGGCAGTTGGGAGTTCTTCGACATGTTGCTGAATCAGGCCCATGTTGTCGGAACACCGGGCAGCGGATTCGGTGCAGCAGGCGAAGGTTACTTCCGCCTGAGTGCGTTCAATAGTCGCCAGAACGTTGAAGAAGCTCTTGAACGGATCCACAAAGTTCTGCAGTAAAGAGTATTCGTGCCCAAAACCCGGTCAGGAAAACGCGATGACGCAG
>CAIJTV010001296.1:0-2224 GCA_903823635.1 uncultured Planctomycetaceae bacterium | reverse complement strand
TATTGACGTATCAGGTCATGATCTTGCGATTTCCGACGTGTTTCCGGATTGAGTGATTTTCCGGAGAGTCCATAGACTCAGTCGACCGTTTCGGAAGACTTCTCAGGACGACGTCATGCGCCATTCATTCTTGATTTGTACGATCTTTGTGTTGATCACAACCGGCTGCACAGCAACATCCACGTCGAACACTGCGCGAACTGCGAAGGAGCAGATGTTGCTGTCGAACTCTGTGGATCAGTCGCTGGATAAGGTCGACTTCACACCGCTCTACGGACAGAACGTCTTTGTTGAAGAGAAGTATCTGGAGTGCGTGGACAAGCCGTACATCATTGGTTCGATCCGTCATCGAGTCATGAAAGCCGGTGGAAACATCGCCGCGGCCGCTGATGGAGCGGATGTTGTCATGGAAGTCCGCAGCGGCGGTGTGGGCACTGATACGAACGATTCCTTCGTTGGTATTCCTGAGATTACGTTGCCTGGAATGCTGACTCTTCCCGAAGTTCGACTCACGCAACGCAAGTCCCAGTTTGCGTATGCGAAACTGGGCATGGTGCTCTACGACGCAAAGACGAAGGAAGTGCTGGGCGATGGTGGACTATCCATGGCCAAGTCTGATGACAACAACTGGTATGCGTTCGGAGTTAATGTTCACCAAAGCGGGTCTTTGCAAAAGGATGTGGATACAGCGGCCCGAATTCCGCATGGCATGAGAACCAATCGCCTGCCAACGACTGTTGCCTTCGACGCGCCGGCCCCCAAAGAGCCGGGAGCCATTCGCTACGCCAGCGAGGCGGAAGAACAGAAGTCTGAAGAATAAGCAGACTCACTGAGATGGAAGAGCCGACGACCAGGGCATTTTCGTAGAGCGTCCTTCCGCTATGCCAAAGAATTCAACCGCGAGCACTCAGCATACGGTCGAATCGATCTATCTGACTGAGTCGCGTCGAGTCTTCGCCAGTCTGGTGCGATTGCTGCGGGATTTCGATCTGGCGGAAGAAGCATTACAGGAGGCCTTTGCTGCGGCGGTTGTGCAGTGGGCGGAATCCGGGATTCCCGAGAACCCTCGCGCGTGGCTGATCTCCGCCGGACGCTTTAAGGCCATCGATACGTTAAGACGGCGTGGAAAGCTTGATGAACTAAAGCTTGAGATCGCCGGGCGGATGGATGAGATCTCACAAGCCAATGCTTCGTCTTCGAATCAGGAGATTGAAGATGATCGGCTGCGTCTGATTTTTGCATGCTGCCATCCGGCCATCGATCGTCTCGTTCAGGTTCCTCTGACTTTGCGGGAAGTCTGCGGGTTGACCACAGAGGAAGTTGCGAGTGCGTTTCTGACAAGTTCCTCGACGATGGCCCAGCGAATTGTGCGCGGCAAAGCAAAGATTCGTGACGCGGGAATTCCGTTCATCATTCCCAGCGCCGATGATTTGCCGGAGCGACTGGAATCCGTACTGACCGTGATTTATCTCGTATTCAACGAGGGATATTCGGCGTCATCCGGCGATTCAATGACGCGGGCCGATCTTTCCGGGGAGGCCATTCGTTTGGGACGTCTCCTGCTGGAGCTGCTTCCGGATCCCGAGGTGATGGGACTTGTCGCGCTGATGCTGCTGCAGGAATCTCGACGAGAAGCCCGGACGACCAGTGGAGGTGATCTTATCCTTCTGGAGGATCAGGATCGCACTCTCTGGGATCGGAAGCTGATCGATGAAGGACAATCGTTAGTTGAGCAAGCCCTGACAACTCGCCGCTTCGGCGCGTACACGTTGCAGGCGGCGATCGTGGCCGTGCATGCGAGTGCGGAGTCCACAGCGACCACCGACTGGCTTCAGATTATCGCTCTTTATGATGCGTTGCATGCGATGAATCCATCGCCAATCGTTGAGCTGAATCGAGCCGTTGCCCTCGCAATGCAACATGGACCGGAAGCGGGGCTTGCGGCGATTGATTCCATCCTAGAGCGGGGCGAATTGCTGAGCTATCACCTGACCCACGCCGCACGAGCCGAACTGTGTCGGCGCGCGGGTAGAGTCCAGGATGCTCGAACCGCCTATGAAGAGGCCATTGCCCTGGTGCGGCAGGAGCCGGAACGCCGCTTTCTTCAGCGACGACTGGCCGAGCTGAAATAGCGTTTCAGCGTCAGGATTGGAGCCGATCGGGAATTTCCGAAAAAGATCGCGAGCGTTGTCGATTTGTGCCGCTGCCGTTCGACTACTGGCTG
>CAIJTV010001295.1:0-4705 GCA_903823635.1 uncultured Planctomycetaceae bacterium | reverse complement strand
TGCACGCCACGATCCTGCACTTGCTTGGCTTAGATCACGAACGCCTGACCTACCACCACGCTGGCCGCGACTTCCGCCTGACCGATGTGCATGGCTCGGTGGTGACCGAACTGCTCGCGGCGGCGCGGACTGGCAGCGGAATCGCCAGCAGCGAAATGACGATCCAGACACGAGACATCTATGACTCCTGACGACATTCGAAACGACATCAAATGGATTGACTGGCTCTATCTCGTCGGCAAAAAACCGGAGGCATAGAAACCGACAGGTGCGAATCGACGGGAAAGATTATAGACACCATCCCGATCTTCTGCTGATCGGGATGGTGAGATTAACAAACGCCGCACCCGATTGATTACTTAGCCGGTTCCCACAGATTCTTCAGCACCACCGTTGCGCCGTTCTGCAGACGGCTCTCTTCCATCGCCTGAAGAAATGCGAAAATCTCCAGCGTCTCCGCGGCGCTCACCGGCACCTCTTTCGTCTTGAAGAACTTCGCCAGCTCGATTGCCAGGCCTCCGTAGCCCATGTACTTGTCGTCCGTCGGAACAACCCCCTTCACCGGCACACCGTGGCCGTAGATACCGGCGGTCGAGACGCCTTTGTCGCCGAACACGGTGGCGCTGAATTTCACAGTTCCGTCCTTGATGCCGCGATAGGTTGCAACGCGGCCGTCTTTGTAGGTCGCCGTGACAACTTCGGCCGTCGGCGTCGACTCGCACGACAGCCTCTCGACACCCGGTCCCATGATCGTGTAAAGCGTTTCGATGCTGTGCAGCGCCACTGTGAATTTGTCGGCGGCGGGCACGTTCATCGTGGCAAATCCGCCGTAAACGTCACAGCCGATAACCTTGCCGACTTCCGGATGATTCCGCATCCCACTGAAACCGGGACTGAACCGATGCTGCGAGCAACTCCAGACAGGCACCTTCGCCTCGGCAGCGAGCTTGTAAATCGCCACGGCGTCCTTAGCTTCGGCGGACACCGGCCGACCGATGAAGAATGGTTTGCCTGACTTAATGACGGCCTTTGCCTGTTCGAGGTGCCTGGTGCCGTCGAGTGTCCAGATCATCACACCGTCGCACCGCGCGAGGAATTCGTCCATCGAGTAGACGATCTCGATCGGTTTGAAATTGGGATCGCCCTTGTATTGATTCTGCAGATGCCCCAGCCACATCTGTGTGAACTCGGCACTCTTCGGGTAATCGGGACTCGTCACCGGATAAACTACCGAAACTCGCAACCCAGACAGATTTTCTTCAGCCTTAGGATCGTTAAAGAACGCGGCGTGCTCGATGGATTGATAGTTGTCGAGGCCGAGAATGCCAACTTTCACCGGCTCAGCGGCGTTCACCGAAAGGACGCCACCAAACGCCAGAATGATCACTGTCAGGTTGCGAACGAGCAACATAAAACTAACACTCCTGTACAAGAAAATGGAACCGCAGATTTCACAGATGGATGCAGACTGTTTGAGCGAAGTTGCATTCACAGGGATTTCACACATGTGCTGAGCCGGGAGACACTCCATGCTCGTAATGCCTCGCAATTTGACATCTCGCGCCCACAGCGTCTATCTCGCGGGCGAAGATGGTTGCGTTAGGTGTGGATCATTCGAATCAGATTGCACAGGATGTCCGTATCGAGCACGGTGAAAAAGCCGGCTGGTTGGCTCCGATTGCTCTGGAGCCACGGCCAATTCACTTGGCCTTCCACGCCAGTTTGATGACCCAGACGCTGTTCGTTTCCTTCGAATCGGCGGGAATCGCGACCCAGCCGTGCGGCACGCGGTCATAGATGACCAGCAGGTGCGTGTCATCCAGGATTGCCACTTCGGTGTAGCCCGTGGTTATTTCGCCGGTCTCCAAGGTCTCCACGGTCTGAATCGCCTCGTCGGGGAGACAGGCGTTGTGGTGCGCCCGCAGATCGAGTCGTTCCCACGTCAGTCCTGATCCATCGGCGTTGATCCACAAGTTCAATCCGGGCCGGCCGTCGCTGAGCACCACCGAACCGTCTTTTCGCACGGCCAGACTCGGCTGCACCGAGTTGGGACCGTTGATCTTTTGTGGCGGACTCCAGGTTCGGCCCTCATCGTCGCTGAAGCACTGGCCATAGGGTTTGTTGGCCTCGATTCGGAAGACGCACATCAACCGCCCGTCATGGAGGCGGCAGAGAGCCGCTTCGCACGGCCCTTCCACGCCTTTGAGGAAGCAGTCATGGTCAGCCACAACCGAACGGATTTGCCAAGCCAATCCATCCGACGATTCGGCGACCACCAGGCTTTACCAGCCGTTCGTTCCGGTCAAATACCCATACAGCGTCGCCAGCCACTTGCCGTCCTTAACCACCACCGTCTGTCCGGTGAAGACGAACGAACTCAGATTCCATTCCGGCTTAACGGCCTTTCCGGTCAACTTCTCCGGTGGTCGGGGCCAGCCGGTCACCTTCACGCCCGGCTCTTCCAATTTGAGTTCACGGCGTCCGCGGGGAATCCGCTGCACGGTGCGCGAGATTTGATCAACGCTCTCGGACTTCGGGGACCGCGAAGTTCCAGCGATACCCATCAGACAGCCACGGGGGGTGCTCTTTCTTCAGCGGTGAAACGTACCACGCCTTACCATCTTCCCAGTCAACGCCATTGACGCGATAGACATAAAACGCCTCCTTGCCGCGCTTGCGAGTTTCGTCGATTGCCACGCGAAGGATATCCACGCCTTCACCCAACCACTTCTGGAGTCCCGGGTACTGGAGTACCGGAATGACCTTGCTCGGATAGGCTGCCAGGTTTCCCTCGTCGAAACACCACGCAATGGTGTCCACTTGAACTCCGGGCTCATCAAACAGGTCGAATCTCTGGTAGATCCACTCCTTGAGGTCCTTGCCGAACATTTCGGGCAGGCCCACATCATTGTTGACATAGATGCGGCGACGACGATTCACGGCGGCGACGTGCGTTTCGGACAGCTCGACGGATTCGGCCTTATCGGATCGGGAAGCCGGCTCGTCGCCACGGACAATCGTGACCATTGCCAGATCGGAATTCGCGCCCGGCAAAAGGAATAGGGCTGTCGTTAGTGCCTCGCAAAACAGAGGTCTGGTGAGGCCGATTCGGATCAAGAGGGATGAGGAACTGTGGACCAGGCATTCGTGGATCGAGAGCTGAATTTTCATTTTTTCTCCAGAGTACTGATCGGCGAACCCGTGAGTGGATCGAGCCAATTGCGAAGATCGGAATCGGGGGCGGCATCGCGGATCTGACTGCTGTTGCCGACGGGCTCTTTGCTCAATTGCCATTGGATGAGCCCGACATCTCTCGGCGACGACATGCCCTGTGCATTCGGCTGCGAGCGATAGCCGGTCCCGAAGGCCGTCAGCAGATGCCCGTCCGGCAACAGGACTGTGGAGGTCGCCTGGCTGCTCGCCCACCAGGCTTGCGGACCCGGCGCACTTTGATTGGAGCCTTTGCGATTGCCGACCCAGGTATGCAGCAGGTAGCGGTGATCGAGATCCCACGTCTGTCCGTGATTGCGACTGACGACGGCTTCAATCCCGAATTGCGGGAACCCCTCTTCCGTGTCGATGTATCCTTTGCGGACCACATAAGTCATCACGATTTCACCCGTCGGCATGACGACCAGCGAAGGATGGTGTCGGCCCCAGTCAAAGAGCTTTTGCACTTCGGACCAGGTGTGGCCTTCGTCGGCAGAGATCGAAATGCCAAGTCCTTCAAAATGATCGAGCGTCTCACCTTGCTTGCTCGGGGGAATATCGGTTCGACAGGCCGCCACGATGTGACCATTGGCCGCACGTGCCAGCGCCACTTCGCTGACTTCGGCCCATTGCGGCACGCGCGTGGCATCATTCCAGGATTTCCCCAGATCCAGACTGGAGCGAAGGAAAGCTTCCTGACCGCCGTCTGTGGAACCTCGGTAGCCCGTTTCCATGAGCTGGGTGACTTTACCGGTTGCTGCATCGCGATCCACGAGGTATGGATCCCATTGATTCCATCCGCCGCCATTAGAATTCGGAGGGATCGGTTCGGAAGTCCATGTCTGACCATAGTCGACACTGCGGCAGCGCAGCTTTCCTTCAACGCCACACAAGAGTTGTCCGTCTCCCAGATAGGTCAGCGACACTCCCAGCAGATGCCGAGCATGGGCCGGTTCGTCGGGCAGAACGGGCTGAGGCTGACTCCAACTTGCGCCATGATCGTCGCTAGTCAGTACCATCGGGCGATGGGGGTAGTCACAACTCACGAGCATCAACAGCCGGTCCTTCTCCGGCATGTAAACGATGTACGGCACGGCAACAACGCGATTCCAATCCTCGGTGACAATCTGGAGCCGGGCAGGAATGCGAACGCCGTCGGCCTGTTCGGCCAGTTGCCGAACTTCGTGAGCTTTCCACTCATCCGCATTGGCTGACGACATCACGACCGTCATCGTCAGCAGCGGTGCCAGAAGGGAGTGAATCCAAAATCTGCGGAGAATCTTCATGTTGCCTGCCTTTTGCCTTGCGCTGTTGAACGCCATCGTACCGCTCAGAAAGTGTTTCAAGGCGCGCGGCAGAAATGAATTTACCGGTACGACGGACTTCCAGTCCGTCGCATGGGACTACTCGACGGACTGGAAGTCCGTCATACAAATTGCGGATGGTAAGTTCTATCCTGCCGGTCGCCTTAGCGCTCTTGCAGAAGTTTTTGCAT
>CAIJTV010001294.1:0-3335 GCA_903823635.1 uncultured Planctomycetaceae bacterium | reverse complement strand
TCAATAGTCATTCGATGCCGCCAGAAAGTGAACCACAGCCAAAAGCTGAAAGTGCTGCTGCGGTGGTCGACTTTGTTACGAACCAAACGCTGCTGGCAGAGACGATCAGTCGATCGACGTCTGTTGTTCTGCGTCGTCTGAATCGCAGTGAGTATCGAAACACCATTCGAGATCTGATCGGTGTTGATTTCGATACGTCTGGTTTTCCACAGGATCCACCCGCTGGCGGCTTCGACAATAACGGCAGTGCATTGACGATGTCGCCGCTGCATCTCGACCTCTACTACAACGCCGCGCGACAGATTTTGGATCGAGCGATCGTGACGTCAGATCAACCGCCGGCGATCAAGTGGCGTTTTGAGCCGGAATCAGGTGACTCGGACAGCAATCGAGTCGTCTACGATGGACAGCGTGTGATCGTCAACGGTGGCAACAATGCGGCTCGCGATGGCTTTCGAGTCATTCATCACGAGAGCTGGGACAAGAATATTAATGCCCGCGACTTTCGCTTGGAGCATCCCGGCGAATACATCATACGAGTTCGTGCGGCGGGCAAGGTGCCGACGCGAGAGATGGTCGTTGAGTCGGCTCGCGGATTTCTGCAGGATCGCCTTGATAAGCAGATGGTGGAGAATCCAAAAGGCGAAAAGTACCATCGCGAACAATTCGATCGGGATGTGGAACACTTCCAGACACATCGAATGTATGACTATGGTCCGCCGCGAGCTCGATTAACGGTGACGCAGGGCGGTCAGCCGCGAGTCATTGCCGAATTTGATGTCACGGCTGCTCCGGATCAGCCACAAGTTCTGGAATTTCGGACTCGGTGCACGGCCGAGAATTCCGGTGTGACCGTCGACTACGCCTACAGCATTCCTCGTGAACTGGAGAATTTCTGGTGCCAAACCGGAGACGCGTTTGCTCGGCCAGAACTGTATGTGGACTGGATAGAGATCGAAGGTCCGGTCTATCCCACATGGCCACCGGCCGGTCATACGAATCTGCTGTTTGATTCAAAGACTCGTGAGTCGAACGAGTCCGAGTATGCTCGTGAAGTGCTGGCCCGGTTTCTGCCGCGTGCCTACCGGCGTCCGGTCACGGAGACTGAGATCGCTGAAAAACATGCGATCTTCACCCGCGTTTCGAAAGCAGGAAGTTCGTTCGAAGACAGCATTCGCGCGGCATTGACGGCCGCGTTGGTGTCGCCGAACTTTCTGTATCTCACGGAAGATCAAACGGGATCTCCGAAAGCCACGGCCGCTGCTCTGAATGCTCATCAGCTGGCTTCACGTCTGAGCTACTTCCTCTGGAGCAGCATGCCGGATGCGGAGTTAATGGCTTTGGCGGACAACGGGCAGATTCTGACGCCCAATGTTTTGCAGCAGCAGATTGATCGACTGCTGGGGAATTCGAGGAGTGATGCCTTCGTCACGAACTTTGCGGGCCAGTGGCTGGGGCTTCGGGACGTTGGAGCGAATCCTCCCGCGGCCGATCTTTATCCGCAATACGATCGACATCTCGAGACTTCGATGGTGGGCGAGTCCGAAGCGTTCTTTGCAGAGATTCTCCGCAAGGATCTGGATGCTCTTAGCTTTGTTAAATCAGACTTCGTGGTGATCAACGAACGGCTGGCTCGGTTTTATGGAATCGATGGAGTGAAAGGCGACGAATTCCGGCCAGTTTCTCTGCCAGACAATGTGGCTCGTGGCGGCGTGATGACGCAGGCTTCGATTCTGACCATCACATCGAACGGAACAAGGACTTCGCCGGTCAAACGCGGCACATGGATCATGAAGAATGTACTGGGAACCGATCCCGGATTGCCGGTGGCCAATGCCGGTGAGATCGCTCCGAAGGTGCCAGGAATCGACAAGGCGACAGTGCGACAGCGACTGGAGATTCATCGCACGTTGCCGCAGTGTGCTCGCTGTCACAACAAGATTGATCCGCTCGGCTTTGCATTGGAGAACTTCAACGCGTGCGGCGAATTCCGTGAACGAGAGGGCCACGGCTACAAAGGTCGCATCGAGCGAAACGATCCGATTATTGATGCGTCGTCGCAATTGCCCGACGGAACGAAGATAACCGGAGTGAGCAGTTTGCAGGATGCATTGGTGGCTCGGGAAGATCTGTTTCTCAAATGTCTTGCCTCAAAGATGCTGACCTATGCCCTCGGCCGCGAACTGGGCCTTGCCGATCAGAAGACCGTGACAAACGCAGTGCAAGGCATGAAGGCCAACAGGAGAACTCTAAGATCACTGATTCATGCGGTTGTCAACTCGCCGCAGTTTAAGACGCACTGAATCCTGAAGCGTTTGTGCTGCGATTTCTCACATGAATGTTCGTTGGGCATTCTTGCCCAATAGTCACTGGACGGGCAGGAATGCCTATCCTACTTCGGATTCAACGTCTTGTGTCGTGATTGCTGAGGCACGCTGGCTGGTTAATCACCGGCGACAAAGATTACACTGCTGTCGCCACGCGCAGCGAGAATTCCAGAGGAGGCCGATCATGCAAACACGCGGGATGAACGTACCGGAGTACTTTCGACTGAGGCCGGCAGCCTCCAAGTGGGTTGTCAGCCTGTTCGCGGTATTTGCGATGATCTCAAACACGGCGACGATGCGGACGGTCTCTGCTCAGGATGGCCCGATTATCACTGGCCTTGAGCGTCAGCCGTTCGTCGCGGCGACTCGGCGACTGGTCGAAGCCATTGACTTTGCGGGAGCCCCACTGTCAGCGGATGTGATGGAGAAACTGCAGGCAGCGATGGTCTCCACAGACGATCGTGCGGCGATCGCAGACATTCAGAACGCTCTTGATCCGCTGTGCCTCGCGAACATCACGATCAACGCAGAAAGCCGCGTCAAAGTTGCGGAAGGCCCAGTAAAGAAGGAACTCATGCAGCAGGGATGGCGAGCGTTCCTGATCAAGGTGCATAACGAAGCTGGGATCAATCCTGTTTTGCAGGTCGAAAGTCCCAACGCTCTCCCGGTCTATCAACAGGGCAAAGGGTCTCGTGAGGAACCTCGGACTAAGGAGAAGCTGGTCAATCCGGAAGACGTTCCGGATCGATTTCTCGACATGACGATGGTGCAGCGTGAACCGCTCAAGGAAATGCTGTCCGGGCTGCTGGTCGAGTATCGGATCCTGTTGCTTTACAGTCGAGATGCTGGCGATCGTGAAGCCACCTTGTCGTTCAATATTGGCGCGGGGACTCAGGATCTGGGGTTTCGCAGTGAAGTACCGATCTTGTTTGACTGTCAATCCGCGACAAAAGTCGCGCTTGGAATTCGTGACGTGGACGGTGAACCGACCACAGCCAATTTCGTGAT
>CAIJTV010001293.1:0-3576 GCA_903823635.1 uncultured Planctomycetaceae bacterium | reverse complement strand
CAGCCAGTCAAGTAGTTCCGGATGCGATGGCAGGCTGCCGCCAAGACCAAAGTCGCTGGGAGTATCGACCAGACCTGTTCCAAAATGATGATGCCACAACCGGTTCACGATCACTCGCCGAGTCAGCGGATTGTTCTCGGAGCAGATCCAGTTCGCCAAGGCGATGCGCCGTTCGGAATCTGGCAGTGTTGAGTCGCCAAAGGCCGATTCCAGATTGGAAATGCAGGAGATTGTGCCGGGGGGCACTTCGTCGCCATTTTGTTCCGGATCGCCGCGAAGCTGGACATGAACGGCGGGAGGTGTTTCCGAAACCGTGGCATAGACCTTAGCAGGCTCTGGCAGGCTCTTGAGCTGATCCTGAAGCTCGGCCACTCGCTTTGTAGCGATGGCAATTTTGCCTGCATCTGGATTGCTGGAGGCAGTTTCCAGTTGAGCATCTGCGAAGCAAATCTGATCGTGCCCGATGCCGTTTCCATGATCGGTCGCCATCAATGTCAGGAATCTGACAGAGGCCGGAATCGCCAGCGAGATGTCCTGAAGACCATCGTCTCTTCCAAGGCCCAATCGTTCAAACTTCTTCTGGCCATCCAGCAGCACAAAAACGCTGGCGCCGGCTTTTGGCGTCTGCCCGAAGTAACCGACCTGAGCTCGCAAGGTGACGTCAGGCGACATCCCCGCCGCGCGAAGTTCATCGAGATCAAAAGTGATTGCGGCATTGGCATGAAGAGACAGCAACGAGTGCCCCTCAGTGCTGAAATCGACATCGCTCAACGAGGTCGAGAATTGAGAATTCACGGGACCATTTCGAATCGCATCCCACGCTTTGCCGCCAGTGTCAGGGACGTCCTTTGCAGTCAATCCTGTCGACGAGATAACGACGTCGCCGGATGCTTCTCCATCGGGAATAGCGACACCGTCAATAAATGGTAGTTCTGAAACAGCGAACGCATTTGTCTTTGCGGATTCCAGAGAACCGCGTCGTTCATTCGTGGCTTTTCCAGAGGATGGATCCACGGCGAAGCCTGATTTCCCGGTGCCACGGCCGTTTCCTCCGCCGACGATATCCGCGAGGCTCCAGCCATCACCTCGGAGTTTCGAGAGTTCTGTTCTTGCATCGTCCAGACTTTTTTCCAGCTCCGTTTTCTTTGCGGCCAACTGCTTTTGTTCGTCTGACGAGACGATGCGATCAGCTCGGCGAACGCCGGCAAACACAGACGTCAGAGAGTAATACTCCTTCTGTGAAATCGGATCGAGCTTGTGATCATGACATCTCGCACAGTTGATCGTCACGGCACAAGCGGAGGTCATGACCTGCGTCAGCATGTCATCCAGATCATCAGCCCGAGCGAGGCGTTTCAGAACTGGGCTGGGGGTTTCAGCCTGTCCCACAAAGTCCCATGGACCGGCGGCCAGGAAGCCAGTGGCAATGACCGCATCGGGATCGGCTGGCCGCAAAGCATCGCCGGCAGTTTGGTCGCGGAGAAACTGGTCGTATGGCATGTCGTTGTTGATCGCTCGGATCACCCAGTCGCGGTATGGCCAGGCGTTGTCGCGACGCTGATCGCGTTCAAAGCCATGCGTGTCGGCGTAGTGAGCAATATCCAGCCAATGTCGAGCCCAGCGTTCGCCGTAATGCGGCGACGCCAGAAAAGTGTCGACCAGTGTCTCGTAAGCGCTCGGACCCGGATCGGCAACGAACGTCTGAATCTGTTCGGGTGTTGGTGGCAGACCCAGAAGATCGAACGACAAACGACGAATCAAGGTCCGTCGATCGGCGGGTTCAGAAAGATCGAGCTGATGTTTTGAAAGCTCTGCCAGAATGAAGCGATCGATCTCCGTGATGGCTGAGGTTGGGGCATTTGATGAGACCACATCGGTCGGAGGCTGCGTAGTCTTGATGGGTTGCCAGGCCCAGTGTTGCAGCCGAGGATCGATAGTTGCAGAACGATCGTGGTCGGTTTCGGGCCAAACGGCTCCGTTAGCAATCCAGCGACGCAGGAGTTCGATTTCTGAAGCGGTTAGCGCGGCTCCCTCTGGAGGCATCCTTATTCCCGGATCGGCGCTGGTGATTCGCTGGATAAGAGAGCTGTTTTCTGGCTGGGCCGGGTTGATGACAAGGCCGCCATCGCCGCCTCGAAACGCAAACGACTTGGCATCCAGTCGGAGCCCGCTCTTCTGAGTTTCCGCGCCATGACAACTTCCGCAATGCTTGGTCAGCAGCGGCCGAATCTGAAGTTCAAAGTTGATCTCATCGGCTGCAGCAATATTGGCCACGGCAAGCAGAATCAAAGCACTGCAGAATGTTCGCCCAGTAGTCTGGAGAAGTGCCGACATAATAGAAACAGTCCCAGATGGATGTAGGCCGGACCGAGCGGAGCGAGTACCGGCAGATGACTACTTCAAGACCTGCCTCAGCCCAGCTGCCTTTGCTGCGGTTTCCGGATCTTCGTATGGCAGTGCTTTCAGGAACTCAACCAGATCTCCAACTTCGCTGGACGTCAACTGGCTTGTTGTTCCATGCTTATCGCCTTTATTGGCCGTCGTCAGCAGCTCTTCCAGCGTTGCGGCTTTGCCATGATGCAGGTAAGGCGCGGAACGATAAACACCGAGCAGCGTTGGAGTGTCATAAGCATGGCTCATGAGCTCCGTGGGATCATCCTCACCGGTTCCCACATCATGCTTGACGAATTCGGCGACACTCTTCGGCTGAGAATCACTGAAGACCGGACCGGAATGGCAGGTAGCACATTTCGTTGCACTGGAGAAGAACAGTTCTTTACCGCGTTTCGCAGCGTCGCTGAGACCATTCTTCGCGTGCGGGCTCATTGGGAATTTATGTGAGTTGGTGTAGGCGGCCATCGCATCAAGAGCTTTGCTGCGACCGGTGATGGGGTCGGCCAGCGCTTCCGGCAACGATCCTTTCAGCAGTCCCTGTCCCTGCATCAGTTTGCCTCGAACGGTATGTTCAAAGTCCTGGACCTCATCGCGATCAGCGGACCAGTGCACGGGATGAGTCCACGAGAGCCCGGCCAGCGGTTGAGTACTTCGCAGACCTTCTGGCTGCTGCCACGTCCGACCATCCGCATCACCATCCGGATGACAGCTTGAGCAGGAAATCCAGTTGCGAGAAGACATTGGTTGAAGCGCTGTGTAGAACAATTGTTTTCCCAGCAGCAGTTCTTCTCCCAGCGGGTTCTTAGTCACTACGACACGAGCTTTCGGATTGCCGTCGGCCAGGCTGTATTCGACCACTTCAAAGTCGAGAGCATTGTAGATCACGACAGACTTGCCGTCCGGAGCGAAACGAACAGCGCGGGGATTGTTGCCGAGTCGCAGGCCGCCGTCGTAGTCCAGTTCCACAAAGTCGTCGCCCACAATGCGGCACAAGTACAGATCGTTGGTGCCAGCGAAGACAACTGCCAGCTGTTTTCCGTCGGCAGACACGTCGCAGTCCCATGGATTGGCTGTGACTCGTGCGCCACGCAGCGAATCCATCGGAACTCGTAATCGAGTCCCGGCTTTTTCGCCAGTCAAACGCGCGACGGACGCATAGGGGAAGATAGACCCGATTCCGTG
>CAIJTV010001292.1:0-2323 GCA_903823635.1 uncultured Planctomycetaceae bacterium | reverse complement strand
TCCAAACCGATGCAGAGTTCTCTTATTCTGAAATTCCGCATTTCCCTCGTTCCACAGCGCCGTCGCATGCCGGCAAATTACTCTGCGGAACGCTCGAGGGAATCCCGGTCATGGCGATGGAAGGTCGATTCCATTACTACGAAGGCTACTCTCTTCGGCAGGTCACATTCCCGATTCGAGTCATGAAGGCTCTTGGTGCAGACACATTAGTGCTGACCAGTGCCGTCGGAGGAATGAATCCTCAATACGCGCTCGGCGACATCGTCATTCTCGACGACCACATCAACCTGATGCCCGATAATCCTCTGCGCGGCGTCAATGATGACCGACTGGGCCCACGCTTCCCCGATATGAGCCAGCCCTATGACCGCAAACTGGTTGAGCAAGCGCGGTTGATTGCCCTGAAACTTGGCATCTCCGCACACAAAGGTGTTCTGGCGGCAGTTCCCGGCCCTAACCTGGAAACTCGCGCAGAATATCGAATGCTCCGCACCATCGGAGCGGATATCGTCGGCATGTCGACCGTTCCAGAATGCATCACCGCAACACATGCCGGCCTGAGAACTGTGGCGTTTTCAATCGTCACCGACATGTGCCTGCCGGATGCTCTTGAGCCTGCCGACATCGAAAAGATCGTGCGTGTCGCAGGAGAAGGCGGCAAGCGACTCGAACAAATCCTGCTCGAACTCTTTCGCCAACTTTAGAGCCAAAAAGGTTCAGCCTTTTTTAGAGTTATCATTTCTCGACTTCGTAGCGGGCAAAAAATGTTAGGGCAAAAAATTGTCGGCATTTTTTGCCCTAACATTTTTCTGCTTCAAAACTCTTTTCTTTCCTCACTATTACTCGGCCGGCGGTACAGGCGCTGGAACGAATTCCTCAGCGGGCTCAAGCTTCGCACTGCCGGAGGTCTCCAGATCCTCAGGCGGCTTCTGCTCGGCAGCAGGTTCAGGAGTTGCACCCTCTGGACTGGCAGGTGGCAGCTCTGCAGTCGCAGCTTCATGAGAAACCTGGTCTACCGTTTTCTGCTGAGTCTCAATGTCTTTTGCGTCGGCCAACTGCTTCTCAAGCACTGCCGGATGCACATAACTATGACGGTCGCCCATCGATAGTGGTTTGATTTGTCGAGCGACCTTCTTCTCAAACGGCGGGTTGACTCGATTGCCCGCCAGAGTTACGCCATTGTAGACACTGCCACGAGTCAATGGGCCAACACCCATAAACCACGAGTCCTTGGCATCGCTCCGCGCGACAGCGGCTCCGGACTGCCAGACCGGAATTCCAGTGTCTCTGTGATAAGCAAACACGACAATCTTGGAAACACCCAACAGATTATTGCGCTTCCCCACAGATATCTCCGGGATCGCCGGAACAGCCGGAACACCACCCAGCGCCGATGCGGCGACACCCAACCCGTTACTCGAAGGAATCCCATAGGTGACTTCCATCGTGTCCGTTCCCAAAGCACCCACACGAGCTTCCAGGATATAGTCAGCCTCAGTCCGACTGATTTCCATGCGGCAGCCAGTTGTCGTCAGCTTCTGGCGCAAAGCACTCGCGATGTAATCGGAACTCACATAAACATTCGGACCTTTGTAGGTCTGCATGTACGTGGTATCCAGAAACACTTTTCTGCCAGCCAACGGCGCCAGATCCAGTTGATCAATCGCGCGGTCAACCGAATCGGAGAGCACCAACTGCTCCGTTCCGGTTTTCTGCACAGCCGCTCCGCAACCTGCTACAAGCAGCAGGAGGCTCAAGGCTACGATTAACTGGGTGATCTTGACCTGACGCACGACGGAAATCCTGCCTCCAATGGCCTGTTATGAATAAAGCGAGGACACCTTTTCTGAGTCTCGATCAAGCTATCGCCGAACTCGTGAGAGTTCGGAGCCCTCCGAAGTCTCACGACTTCAGCGACAAGCTCGTTGAGCCAAAATTCGTTGGTAGTCCAAGGCCGTAGTTTACGGCAATCCGCCCGTACCGGTCCCACCGGTCCCGGCAAAACCACGTCGCGATCAAGACTGAACTTCATCCGGTTGCCCGCTTTCGGCAGTTTCTGCGACCGGTCCCCAAATTCAACTAGTCCCCACGATCAATGCAGACCTCCTCACTTACGGCCCCAGTGGTGTACAAGCCCTCAAAACCGGCCCGCCAGCAAACCCACTCTCCAACCTCTGACCCGCAAACGCTTTAGAGCTGTCCTGCCCCCGCCGTAAGCCCGACGCACGAGACCTCACTTTCCGTAACTCATTGGTATCAATCCACTTGGAATGTTCATCTGGATTCGCGTTTCGACGGCGATAGGATCGTGGCATCTCGCTGA
>CAIJTV010001291.1:0-1585 GCA_903823635.1 uncultured Planctomycetaceae bacterium | reverse complement strand
GAGTTCGGCCAACGGCTGACGGACGCGCAGATCGGCCTCTTCCCGCAGCTTGTGCCCCAGCTTCACGACAAGCTGAGCCAGTGCCATCCGCTCGTTGAGTTCGGGGTCGAGACATTCGGGATAGGTGATTGGATATCGGCAAAGGTGAACTGAGGTCGGTTCTTCGTTTAGATCCTCGTCGAATTCCGGCGAAACAATACCAGCTTCGGCGATCGCTTGTTGCCTTCCTTTCAGCCAATTGAGGACAAGATTCTGATACATCCGTTCGCAAAGGAACGGGATACAGGGAGCGAGAAGTTTTGATAGCGTGACGAGGGCTTCAAAAAGGGTTTGGTATGCAGCGAGTTTGTCAGCAAAATCTCCCGCTTCACGAGATCGCCAAAAACGTCGGCGATTGCGGCGAATGTACCAATTCGACAAGTCATCGATGAACGCGGCAGCGGCGTTACACACACCGGGCGTGTTGTAGTTCTCGAACTCACGGCGGCAGGTGCTGATCAGCGTGTGAAGATTGGAAAGCAACCAACGATCAATCTCTGGACGCAAAGAAACAGGAACTTCCTGCGCCATTGGGCTGAACTCATCCAGCCGGGCGTAGTTCACGAAGAATGCATAGGTGTTCCACAGCGGAATCAGCACCTGCCGGCGCACATCGTCGGCGGGAGTGCTGGTCACCAGGCAGGTCGGCATTCCCTCGGCGGTCTGGCTGATGGGGCCATCCATGGTCTGCAGAGTGACCGGCTGGCTCTTGTCGCGCCGGCCAAACCGCAGGTCATGCGCCGGATTGTGCGACATGTAAAGCCAGCGCAACGTGTCGACCCCCAATTGCTCGGCCGCCTCTTCGAACCAGATGGCGGTGCCGTCCGACTTGTGCATCGGCTTGCCGTCTTCGTTCATCACCAACCGATGCCCCAGCAACGCCCGGAACGGCGGCGTCCCGTCCATCATCGTGGCCATCGACAACATGGCGTAGAACCAGTTGCGGAACTGCCCGGGGAAACACTCGGTCACCAGGTGAGCCGGGTACCACTCGCGCCACGCGTCTTTGTTGCTGTTGTACTGCATCGTCGAGAACGGCACGATCCCCGCGTCCAGCCAGGGATTTCCCACATCCGGAATGCGGGTCATCAGATTGCCGGTCTGCGGATTGCGGATCTTCACCTTGTCGATCCAGGGCCGGTGCGGGGTGTGCCCGGCGAACTCGTCCCACCCCTCGACCGCCCGCTCTTTCAGTTCGGCCAGCGAGCCGATCACCTCGAAGTCGCCGGTCACGTCGTCGACCCAGATCGGCAGCGCCAGGCCCCAGAAGCGCTTCTTCGAGATCATCCAGTCGCGCATGTTGGTGAGCCATTCCAGCTCGCGCGCCAGACCGTCGATGCTCTCCGGCAGCCATTCGATCTGCCGGGAGACATTCATGATCTCCTCCCGCCAGTCCATGTTGATGAACCACTCGTCCACCAGCCGGAAGACCAGCTCTTCTCCAGTGCGCCAGCAGTGGGGATAGATGTGCGGATACTCCTCCACCGCCACCAGCAGCCCCTTCTTGCGCAGCTCTTCGAACACCAACTCGGCCGTGGCCGGGTCG
>CAIJTV010001290.1:0-3640 GCA_903823635.1 uncultured Planctomycetaceae bacterium | reverse complement strand
TGCATTGTGTTCCCAACGGCTAACCCCGAAATCGGCGTGCCCCAGGGAGATCCTGCGCGTGACTCACAAGCCCTCCACGCCCGGCGTCAAAACAACAACCGCCTCAACGAATCACTGGCCAGCACAAACGTCAGCCAACTGGCGGAAGTCGCGAGGATTGTTGCGGTAAGCATTGTGATCACAATCTCGGAGATTTGCAGCGTGGCGATCGTCAATCGACTGCACCCCAGACGGAACATCGTCATCATCTCGGCGGCTCGCAGTCGCATCGATAGCGACAACACCAGGGCCAGCAAAAGTCCGGTCACCACGGCTGCGGCAATTGAACACAACCACACCATTTGCTCGATGCGAAACACAATGCTCAGCAGTTCCTCCACAACCTCCGGTGGTTTCAGGCATTGAGCTGTCGAGTCGGCCGATGCGTAACGTCCCAGAATTCGTACTCGGGATTTTTCATCTTTCGGGACCACAATCACGGCCGTCAACGGAAACGATTCCGGTTCGCCGTGAAAATGAAACGAATCGATATTTCCCGGCGTGATTTCCGTGAATGGAAGAACTCCCGCATTAGCGGTAACAGAAGTCTTATCATCAGAATTCAACAACAATGCCGGATCGGTCTGCGGACTGACTTCCTGATGGCCATGCCCAATGCCGGCAATGACCCAGGCCGTTCGCACATCGGTGAAAACCGCATCGTCATCCGGCGAATGCGATGGCTGCAAGACTCCCGTAACTTTCATTTTCAACGGATAATCGCCGGCCAGATTAAACGCGTTCTGTGGTGCCGAGAGAATTGAATCGCCGGGCTTGAGCGACATTGCGGCGGCAACACGAGATCCGAGGACACAATCGCCCAGCAAGGATAACATCTCTCCCGATTGAATCCGCAGAGCTCGAAATTCAAAGTACTCGGGCGATGTTCCAACGATCGGAGCACCATCAATTCCCGGCTGCGACTGTGTTCGAAATCGGACATGCAGAGGAATCGCGATCCCCAGATCCGACGACGTTAACTGATCAACCTGTGCCATCGTGGTTTCGGCCGGTGGCATGGCTTCGAAATAAAGTGCATGCAGAGCCAGATCGACTCGACTTCCCGGGGCTCCGACAATCAATGGTGTCGCGGCAGCTCGAGCAGAGATTTCACTACGAAACTGATTCAGCACAAGGCGCACGGTGACCGGCAGCCAGATCGTGATCGCGAGGCTGAGCACTATAATCAGCGAACGACCGCGATGCCACAGCAAAGATCGCCACGCGAGAAACAGGGCATGCTTCATGAATTGTTCACTTTAAGGCAGCTGATGAACACTGGCGGTCGTGTCTCCGTTAGCGACCACGATTCGACGTCCATCAGGAGCGAACTGAGCATAGTTGCCGACTCGCCCCACGCGAGTTTCATACAGGAGACGTCCATCGGCCGTATTCCAGAGCTTCAATTGTCCCGAATAGCCATAGGACAGGATCTGCTCCCCATTCGGGCTGAACGTCACGCAATGGATATAGTCCGTGTGACCGTCCAGAGTTCGCTGTTCTGTTCCTGTGATCATGTCCAGCACATGAACTTTCCGATCGGCTCCGGCCGCGGCAATCAATGCTCCCTGAGGATGCACGGCAACAGAATACATGGTCGATGTGTACGTCGTGAGTTGCTTCAGCTGGCGTCCTCCGACGATGTCCCACAATCGTAATGTGCCGTCAGCTCCCGAGGACACCGCAAAGGTCTCATCAGGACTCATCGCAATCGCATGCACGGCACCAGTATGTCCATTCAACTGAAACTTCTGTTGGCCTGTGCCCGTATCCCAGACACGCACGGTCTGATCGGTGCTGCAGGAGATCACCGTCGAGCCATCTCGATTGCTGTCGACACCATAAACCGGCCCGCCATGATTAAACTGTCGAAGTTGTTGCGGCCCGGCATAAGACCACTCATCAACTCGCCCGTTGGCCAGCGACGTCCAGATCGATCGACCGTCCGGTGAGAACAGCAGGTCCGTGATCGCAGCTTCCGTTGTAAACTGCTGATGCAGGATAAGTTCGACGGGCGGCTGAACACTGGGCAGCGATGGCCCAAGAACTCGCACGACATTGTCGGCGGTCGAGACAAGCAGGTTACGATTATCAGTACTCCATGAGATCGCCGTGATCGGTGAACCGAAACCAAACGTTAGCAAAACCTGTTCGCCGTTGTTGGCATTCCAGATTAGTACATCCCCTGACTCGAATCCGGCGGCAACTCGCTGACTATCCGGTCGGCTGGCCACCGCCGTCGGTTTGCGATCGCCCACTGCAAAGTTACGATCGACGTTTCCGTTTGTCAGATTCCTCAGGACGACTTTTCCATCAACGCCACACGTCAACGTCTGAGCCCCGCCATTGACCATGGCCAGGTCCCGAATCACGCCGGCATGAACTGGCAGTGATCGAAGCACCGACGTTTTCATCGTCTGCAACGTTTTGTCATCGCCCGTGGAAATCAACGTTGCACTGTCATTGACATAACGAACAGACTGCACGGCAGTCCCCGGAGCATGTTCACGAAACGATTCCAACAACGCACCAGTCGCGATGTCGAATACTCGCACCAGACCGTCAACGCATCCCGTGGCCACGCGAGTCGAATCGGCCGATACCGTCACCGATCGAACAACCTGCGGATGCTCCAGAGAAAACGTGCGGACGGCATCGGCCATCTTCCAGATCTGCAAAGTCTTATCTTCGCCCACGGCACACAGCGTCTGGCCATTCGGAGTGACTGCAGTCTCTGTAATCGACGCAGTAGATCCTTCAAAGGTCTTGATGATTGCTCCGTCAGTTAACGACAGCAAGCGAAGCTTGCCATCTGCTCCGGCTGTTGCGATCTGCTGCTGATTGGGGACAAACGCGACGGAGGTCGCTCCCCCAGGCATGTCCTCCCACAGCCGCAACAACGATCGATGTGCCAGAGTCGCCTCGTTAGCAGCTCCGATGGCAATCACGGATTTCTGTTCCGCACCTAACCAATCGGCATCGGCAACAGGAGTTGCAAGAGGAATCTCTTCCTGCATACGGCCGGTTTCAATGGACATGATTCGAACACGCGGCTGGCCGTCGCAAATCAGCAGTTGTTTGCCATCACGGTCGAACTTTGCAGCCGTTAAACCGGCAACCGGCGGCATCGTCTTTTGTAAGATTCCATCAGCAGCAAACACGTGAATGTGTCCGGCATCACTGGTCGCCAGGAATGTTGCGCCGCCAGCCGCCACATCCAATCGACGGATCGCTCCGGCCGGTGAATTGATGGCAGTCCCCGCCGTGCCATCCCATTTGAGTCGCAGAATCTGAGCACCACCGGCTGACACGATCAACAGTCCCTGATCCTGCGAGAGTCGCTTGAGCTGAGCGACCGCGGTACTGTCCGGAACCTTGAACTCCCACTTCGGCTTGAGCGGTTCTTCACCAGCGGCGGGCTTCTGTTTTGGAAGAGGCAAGGTCCAGCTTCGGACGACTCCATCGGCCGCCGCAGTGATCAGGCTGGTGCGATCTGCCGAAAACGCCAGAGCTGTGATTGCCGCCGGATGGGCCGCGACGACTCCCTCGGCGGCCCCATTTGCAGGATTCCAGATCCACACTGTTCCTTCGGCATCACCAG